>NZ_CP055263.1:5297500-5597500 GCF_014217835.1 Metabacillus sp. KUDC1714 | reverse complement strand
AGAAAAAGACTATATGCTGTTTAAAGAACAATTTGAGTATTTTATTAAACAAGAATTGACTAATACAACAATTATTTCAATAAATGAAGGCTTGAAACGTACAAATGAAAGATTAGTGTCGCTTATCCAGGCTGCTGAAAAAGATGAAGCGGAAAAAGAGAGTATTAAGTTAAAACTGATTGAAGAAAAAAAGAACGTAGAGCAAGAAATAACTGCGTTGACAAATACGCATATTATGAATACTGTTAATCAGGAAATTGAGGAACTTATCTTTTATGTGAAACAAAGATTGCTATTGCGTTTCAATGATTTCTTCAAAGAATCCTTTCATCCAGGGGTATTTAATCAAAATAAAAATACTCAACTAGCGCTTCAATCTTGTTTAATGGAATTAATTAGAACAATTGAATTTGAATTAGTACAAGAGCTACAAGCAACAACTCTGAGAGTGGAGCGTTTCATTCAAAAGGTGTTAGCTGATGAATTCATAAGAATAACACAACTGATCAAAAAACAATCCCAATCAGTAACCTTGACTATGCCTGAAATGAAAGATATTCAAACACCTCTCATTACGGTTGAATTTTCTTCAGCTATGGTCACTAATTTAAACCTTTCATTGAAATTATTTAAAAATACGAAGGCATTTTTTGAAAAGAATGAGAAAAAGACTATGAGTGAAGATTTACTTAAACGTATAGATGTTCCAGTATCTGTTACATTAGAACATTACTTAAATGAATTTTCTAATTATTATAAAGAGGTGATCAAGAATATTCATTCAAGTCTTGTTCAAGCGACACGAATACAAACTGAAGAAGGCTTTGATGCTTTACTTGATATACAGGCAGAAGATACTGAACAATTAAAACAGTTACAAGTTACTTTAGAATCAACAATAAATCTTCTTAATGGATGATCATTATCGTTAACTTGTGATAAAATCATAGGATATAAACACGAATTAACATGTGTCTTTGGGAGGATTACCATGAATTCTAAAGCGTATCAGGTATGTGCTACCTGTATTCATTTTCAAGCTGTACGTATAGATAAAAAAATGACTTATTTGTGCAGCCGTCTAAAATATGAAACAAAGCCATCATATGCGTTTCAGTGCTGGGAACCTAAAGAACATGTTAAAAGGCTAATGGAGAAAAGAGGAAGCATAAATGAGTAATGTTCATGAAGCAATATCACAGCATAGTAAAAAACAGCATAATCACATTCAATCATTTTTAAAGCTTGAGGCAAAACGTGAATCATTAATTGAAGAGGCCATCCAATTATGTGTTAGCTCCCTTCCGTATGAGGTTGATAACATTAATCAAGTTACAGGAGAAATGAATCGTCTAGCATCTGAAGGAATTGTTCCAACACGTAAAACGGTGACGAAGGAAATGGTTCAAGAATTTGTCCGAAAAAAATACGGTAAATAAAACACCGAATATTTCCATCATTCATTTTTACCTTTCAAAGATTTAAATTGTGGTTGAGGTGGAAAGCTAATCTCGATTAAACTTGAAAGGGTGAATGTTATGGGTCGTACAAAACTTGGAAACGCAAATGCACAACGCAACAATAATAAAAAGAAAAAGAATGATTTTAACACAGAATTTGCATCATATGCACAAAATGAAGCTCACAAAATGAGTAGTAAAAATAAAGACTAAGCCAGTTGGCTTAGTTTTTTTGTTATGTGTTAATACTATTATTCAAACAGCATATGCCTGGGTTGAAGTTCCAATCCACTAATGGGCATTATATGTTATGATACTAGTAGTATTTAGGCAGGAGGGAATTAAATGAAGAAAGAAAATCATTTATTAATCGTTGACGGTATGGCATTATTATTTCGTTCATTTTATGCTACATCTGTTTATGGACAGTTTATGATAAATAGTAAGGGAATTCCTACAAATGCAGTTACAGGTCTTTTAAAACATCTTATAGCAGCAATTGATTATGTGAAACCTACTCATGTTGTTTGTTGTTGGGATATGGGAAGCAAAACATATCGTAATGAACTCTTTGACGGTTATAAAGCAAATAGACCTGAGGCCCCAGTCGAGTTAGTTCCGCAATTTGATCTAGCAAGAGAGGTAGTAGAAGCTTTAGATATTCCTAATTTAGGTATTGAAGGGTTTGAGGCAGACGATTGTATTGGAACGTTAGCTAAAACGTATGAGGCTGAAATGAAAATATCCATATTAACTGGTGATAAGGATATTTTGCAATTACTAAATGACAATGTTGATGTCCTAATTTTTCAAAAGGGAATTGGAAACTACAAACATTATACAAAACAAACATTTATGGATGAGTTTGAAATTGAACCATATATGCTAATTGATGTAAAAGCATTAATGGGAGATTCAAGTGATAATTATCCTGGAGTTAAAGGAATCGGAGAAAAGACCGCTTATAAACTTATTAGTCAATACAAATCAATTGATGTCCTTCTTGAAAGTCTGAAAGATTTAACAAAGGGGCAGAAAACAAAAATTGAAAATGACTTGGAAATGCTCCATCTCTCAAGAAAGCTTGCTGAAATTAACTGTCAAGCACCTTTACAATGTTTAATTGATGATACACTTTTTCTGGTTAATGAGGACAGAGCGTTTTCAATGATAAAAGATCTCGAATTAAGAGGTGTTCACACACTTTTGAAAAATATTACAGTTGTAGGAGAGGCTATATAAATGCCTCTCTTATAGTTTCAAAATTTATATTTTTTCTAACTTAATTTTGGACCTAGCTCCAGCGCCTAGACCATCTTAGGTCTACAGCCACTAAGGAATTGAAGACAAAGAACTCTCCTATTCCTTTGCGTCTTATGCCTGCCTTAGTCTGATCAAGGCGCCCTGAGCTTTTCTTACTTCGTATTTTTCTTCTTAGCAGCATTTTCTAGCTTGCTCTTTGGTTCTGTTGAAAACTCAACATCTTCTCCATATCCTTGTGGATTGACACTTGGTGCTTTTTGACCACGATTATTACCTCTTTTTTCACTACTCATTATCATGTCACCTCCACATGTATTATGACCATTTTCTCATAAAATTAATTAAAAAAACTTTTGGTTAAGTTATCCCTAAGTCAAAAGTCTTCATTATTAGATAAATTTTACATAATAAACTTTTATATTTCTACTAAAAAACAATAGAATTAATCGACAGGATTCGCTATCATTGTCTATATACTGATTATGTAAGGATGGAATTCAAATTGGCAAAAACGGTGCAAACAGTTACAGATTACGTAGAATATTTAACAGGAAAGGGCTTTACTTTAGGTGAGGACGCATACGGCTTTATTCAGTTTGGCAAACATTATACAAATTCACAGGATGAAATCGTCATTATAGCAATTGAGCTTACATTAAAAATCCAAAAGGAATTTGATGGTGCTTTTTTCATTTCCTTGTTAGAGATGTTAGATAAAGAAGCAATTATAAACAGGAAACAGGCAATTAGACATGTTGAATCATTGAATTTAATGTAAGTAAGCCCGAATAACCGAGCTTACATACCATGCTTTTGTTTTATCCCTTTAATTTCTTTAATATCTGGTAATTCGGTCACGATCATTGCAATAAAGATAAGTAAACAACCAATTAATCCATTTCCACTTAGACGTTCATTGATTACAATAAAAGCAGTAAGTGCAGCAAAAACGGGCTCCATTGCAAAAATAAGTGCTACTCTTGCTGCAGTAGTAAATTGTTGAAATTTTGTCTGGATAAGGAATGCAATCGCAGTTGCAAAAATAGATGTAATCACTAATGCAATAATAACATCTCGATTAAATAAGGCATCATAACTAAAAGATGTTTTTTCAAACATAGTCGAACTAATAAAGCTTAGTAGAGACACAGTAGATAATTGAACAATTGTTAATGGTATCGCCTCATGCTTGCTCGAAAATTTACTAGTAAAAATAATATGAAGTGCAAATGCAATAGCACAGAAGAAAACAAGGAGATCACCTATATTCATACTCATCATATCTCCTACAGTAAGGAAGTAGAGTCCAAGTGCTCCAATAAAAGCACTAAGAAAAACGATTGATCTAGGTTTATCCTTTAATATCCATATTGCAAAAAGTGGTACAATCATAACGCTAAGCCCCGTAATAAAGCCTGCTTTTGAAGAAGTTGTATAAAGTAAACCGATCGTTTGAAAAGCGTAGCCGAGAAATAAAAACACACCTAAAAACATACCAGCTCCTAATAAGTTGATTGAAAACTTCGATTTTTTTTTCATAAAGATAAATAATAATAAAGCTGCTAATAAAAATCTCGTACCATTAAAAAAATGAGGGGGTAGGAATTGTATCGCCTTTTGAACAATCACAAATGTTGAACCCCATATAAATGCTACAAATAATAAACTTATATCAGCTAATGCTGTTTTTTTCATACTCTTCACATCTTTCTTCTCTATCGTTTTACTTATTGTTTAAAATAGCATTTCTCGCAAGTTGATCAGCTACTTTATTTTCTTTACTAGGAATCCACTTAATAAAGAAAAGATCAAATTCTTTTGATAACTCTAAAACACGTTCAAGTAGTGGTGCATACGAGGGGTTTTTAACAAATTGTTTTTCGATGGCACGTTCGACAAGCTGTGAGTCTGTGCGAAACGATACAATTTGATAACCATTTTCTAAACAAATTTCCAAGCCTTTTATTAATGCATGGTATTCTGCTTCATGATTTGTCATTATCCCAAGAGGGAGTGAGTACTGTTCTGCTTTTCCATGCCCTTTAATAAAAACTCCAGCACCTGACAATCCAGGATCGCCAGCACTAGCACCATCTACATATACCTCAATCATTAACTCATAACCTCCTAACGATGTTAAATTGTTTAACAAAAACAAAAACGGTGATAAAATAGGTTTCATTGGCACTTTTTTAAACTCATAGAAAATAGTTAGTTAGAAATAAACAAAAATGATTAACTTATGGTTAATGGAATCAAAATAAAGGTAAATCGAATAAATTATAGCACATTGATAACATTAGTAAATATAAAGTGATTTTATTCAGGAGGGTTATACCCTTATGAATTAATCTCAATGCATTAACATTTTTTTTTTTACATCTATATATACTAACTCGAGTGTGAAATCCATAGAACTTAATCAGGAGTGAACCCTTTGAAGTATAGAATCGAATGGACATATCAAACGAAAAAAAAGTTTCAAGCACTTATTTCGACAGAATATTTATCATTAAATGAGACGATACTTTTAGCTGAAGATTTTATGCAAACTGGAAGAGTAAAACAACTTTATTTTTCATCTGAAGACGGGCAAACCTGGACGCTAAAGGAATTAAAACGTCTTAAAGATATTGTTAAGGATGAACCACATGATGTTATTGCATATTTTGATGGTGGATATCAGAAAAACACTAAATTAGCAGGCTTTGGGGCTGTAGTCTACTACACACAGAGTGGTAATCGTTATCGGATCAGAATGAATGAGAAGGTTATGGAGTTAACATCAAATAATGAAGCAGAATATGCAGCTTTTTATTATTTGGTAAATATACTAGAGGAGTATGGAATAACAAAACAAAAGATAGTATTTAAAGGTGATTCCCAAGTAGTACTAAACCAGCTATCTGGTGAATGGCCATGCTATGAGGAAGAATTTACAATTTGGTTAGATCGTATAGAGAATAAAATAAAAAGTCTTCATATCATACCTGAGTATGAGGCTATATCTAGGAAAGAGAATAATGAAGCAGATAAACTAGCAACACAAGCGATGAGTGGAATTGAAATTAGAAGTAAATTGATATTGGACGAGGAAGTTGACGAAAATGAGTAAAAAACAAACATTGCAGGAACTTAGTGAAATATTAGATACTTATTGTGTTAATTGTCTACTAAAGAAGCATTTCCGTGAAGAATTTGGTAAGCGTCATGCTCACTCTTTTTGTATTAATCAATGTACTGTAGGTCAAAAGATAAAAGAAGTTGGAGAAAAGTTATTATAAATGCTAAATCCTAAATAGATCTTGAATGTTCTAGCAATAAAAAAATCCGCATATCGCGGATTTTTTTTATTGCTTTGCCTCAGATAATTGATGCTCACATTGATCTAATAATTGTTGCTGCTTTGTTAAAAACTCTTGATCAACACCTGTTTTAGGTGATCGATTCATTAGATCCTTTGCATCACTTATCGCATTTTCTGCATGATGGATTGCTTCAGGATCTAACTGCATTGTTGCTGAACCGACCATTTTTTGCGCAGCCTTTACTGACATCTCAATTTGACTTAATTCATTCATTCCACTAATTAATCCACTATGTTTAATTTGATCCAATGATAACACCTCCAGTTTATAGGATTTGAATTATTAGAAGAAAATATTCGTTAAAAAAAACAATTGTATACATATATCGAAATCAGTAATGTCGTGTTAAAATGAAGAAAGGAGTATACTATGTAAAAATATAACACATTTATGAAACATTTAGACTAGTTATTCGTCAATTTTCTGATTGAAAGGAGTGGAAATGACATGGGGAATGAACCATTAGATACATCAATTAAAGAAGCATTCTCAGAAATTTACCGAGATCTTGATAAATTAGTCTTTATAGCGAACAACGCAAATATTTTTAATCAACATGAAGTAAGTAGAATTGAGAAAAGTATTAAGCAAAATGTAAAAGCGGTGGAATATCTACTAGTAAGTCAAAAACGTTAGCAAATTGGTAATATAGGCTCATTTATCGAATAAACAATTCTAAGCGTTTTGAACAAATAAAAAAGAGGCGGAGAAAACTCAGCCTCTGTTAATTCAAGTTGTCTATGGTTGAATCACAAGTTATTTGAAGTGCTTGTGATTATAACTTTGTTACGTTAGCAGCTTGTGGTCCGCGGTTACCTTCAACGATTTCGAAAGAAACTTCTTGACCTTCTTCTAATGATTTGTATCCGTCACCTTGGATAGCAGTGAAGTGTACGAATACATCATCTCCGCCTTCAACTTCGATAAACCCAAAACCTTTTTCATTGTTAAACCATTTTACTTTACCGTTTTGCATAGTACTTAATCCTCCTAATACTGTAGCACAGGTGGTGCTAAAAAAAATTTTATCATTAACAGAATATTATATGTATAATTAATCGTTATAAAAACGTTATCATAAATACTCAACTTAATGATGTTTTAACTATACACTAATTTTATAAAAACCGTCAAGCTTAACAAGGATAATTTTACAAAACTTTCAGAATCTTCCCGTGGAGAAAAAATATTATAAATACACACAAAGTACAAGCATATAATAGTTAAAAAGCTTGGAGAGGATCTTAATGCTTAAAGTTCACATTAATGGGGAAGATATTTTAATAACAAGTAGCCGTAGGATTGACGAAGCTGGTTTTGCTAGAGCATGTGAATTTGTTGCTAAGTGTGATAAAGCGATCCTAGAGATGAGGAAATCTTCTATCATTATTCTTCAGGATCATGAGCTAAATTCGATCGTTATTGAGCGTATGAATACAGATACTTTTACTCTACATGTTCAATATGAAATAAATAGTAAGAATGTCTATCAAATTAATTAATAAACTAGTTCCCTTTTTTTAAAAAAAGTTTATAATAATGTTAATAACTAAAGTAGCTTTTTACAGCTGCATGAGATGAAGAATTACATACAAATTCATCAATCTAAATAGAGTAGAAAAGCTACATTGGCAAAAATGGAAGGAGAATGTACAAATGGTAGAAAAAACTTTTACAATTACAAGTGAAGCAGGGTTACATGCTAGACCAGCAACTGCATTAGTAAATGCTGTTAATTCTTTTACTTCTGAAGTAAATCTTGAAGCGAATGGTAGAACTGTGAATCTAAAATCAATTATGGGTGTAATGTCTTTGGGTATCTCAAAGGGAGCAGTAATTAAAATAACTGCAAATGGTAGTGATGAAGCAGCTGCACTTGAAGCGGTTGAACGTGCTATTACAACTGAAGGTCTAGGAGAATAATCTAGCGCAAAACACAAACAGCCACTGGTACATTCAGTGGCTGTTTGTGTTTTATTCGATCCTTGATTTATCCTTTTGATCTTTATTACGTTTGTTCCCTTTACTATTATCACCTGGAATGTGATCTTGTGCCAATTCCATTTGATATTGACCATTTTGAGGGGAGTTTTGATTTTTACTACCTTTGTTATTTTTTTTCGTCATAAAGTCCTCCTGAGTGTTGGTAATAAGTAAGGTTGTCACTCGAGATTAAAAGCTACTCCGAATGGATAATGAACATCTTACTTTTAAGGTATTTACTCCATTAATATGACCATTAAAATCAACTCTTATTTGTATAATTACATAAAAATTATTTAACCACAGTAAAAGAATTATATAATTTCATAAACGAAAAAAATGTCTGATCACCACGTTAAAGTAGTATCAGACATTTTTTTAGGTTGTTTTCTCAAACTTTGTTGCTATTTCCAAGAAGTGCGGTGTGGTTGATTTCCACTCCAGTTGCTCGCTTTCCGTGGGCGGTCTTTGAGCCTTTTCGACGTAAACGTGAGCGGGCTCGCACCTGTCCCGCTGGAGTATCGCAATCCGCTCCAATCAACCTCAACAGTTTTCGTTTTATAAGCAACAATCTTTTTGAAAAAAGTCTTTTTTTATTATAATTGCATAGCTCGCTTTTCCGATGGGAGGAGCTTTTCATTTAGCTTTCTTGAATGGTGTACCCAGCCAGTATAGGAAGCTAAAATACTTTTAGCTTGATCAAGTTTGACGACAGCCATATACGGATAATGATCCTTATGACGGAACCGTAAATCAATCCATCGGACCTCAGAACCTGATGATGTTGGAAAATAGAGAGCGTGAACATGTTTTGAGTTAGCTAAAAAATGTTGTACATTTTTATCAGTTAAAGATGCTTTTATTATTTCACAATTAGGATTATGTTTTTCAAAATGATGAATCCAGTTAATATTCTTACCAATTATTGAACCGACCTGGTAAGAAGACTCAGTTTCAAACACAAAATGCCACTTTTTCAACCATATTGTAGGAATTATGGTGAAAATCCCGGACTTTTTTGTTTTGTTCAAAAAGAATTTCCTATTTTGAATCGATAAAAAATACCTATTTATGAGATAGATTGCTAGAAAGATGTATCCAAAGAAAAAGACAATACCGGGTGGCAACCCTGTTAACCACAAGGTAAATCCAATCAAGTGAACAATAATAATAATCGGATCAAATAACGGAATAAAATTTAATGATAGCCATTTTTTAGTTATAGGCCTTCCAGCCTGCGTTCCGTAAGCGTTCATAATGTCGAAGCCAACATGCAGAACAACAGCTATAAACGTCCAAAGAAGAAGGTGCATTAATGATACATTCCAACCAAACAAGAATATTACTCCTGAAACAAAGAAAGTCCATATAAACAATGCAGGGATTGAATGAGATGCACCTCGATGGTGTTCAGTATACATGCCAGTTCCTTTAAGAAGTTTTATAACATAATCAAAATCAGGAGCATTAGAACCTATAATAGTGCCTAACAAAACAGCTTGAGCAAGTTCTGGATTAGAAGATATAACAGGATCTATATGTGCAAGGCCTGCTAAACCAATTCCAATTGTGATATGAGTACTTGTATCCATTAGGACCTCCAGGTAATGTGAATTTACCCTTTTCATCCCTGAAAGATGTTTTAGTAGTTTACGGAGCCAGCCATCATATGTTTATCTTTAATATAAGCAGCTTCCTTAATTATATCTTCTACAATTAAGTCTGCTGATCCTGGAACATGCAGCTTTTTGATGTTCATTTTCATTTGCTCTAATCTATGTTCATCTTCAAGTAATTTATATACCTCTTCAGAAATATCCTCTATTTGATTGACAATGATTGCGGCGTTATTATCCTCAAAAAAATGTGCGTTTTCTTTTTCTTGACCTGGAACTGGCTTGAATAGAATAACAGGAACGCCTAGTGCAGTAGCTTCTGTTAGTGTGATTCCACCAGGTTTAGTAATCATGCATGATGCGATTCTATAAAGCTCATCAACTCTCTCAACATAACTTAGCACCTTTATTTGTTCGGGATTGCTATGTGTTAGGGGGTCAAGACTTTCTTTTAAAAGTGCATTATTTCCACAAACCACGACAGTCTGGATGTTGTCACTTTTAGAAATAAAAGATTGGCATAATTCTTTTACGTTTTTTAAAACACCATGTGCACCTGCCATTATTAAAAGGGTTTTCTTACTAGAATCCAAATTGTACTTTGCATATATTTCTTTTTTGCATACTTCATCCTCAAATTGAGATCTTATCGGAATTCCGGTCACATTCACAGTGCCAGGATGAATTCCCACCTGTATTAGCTTTTCTTTAACATGGTTTGATGCGACATAATACTTATCGATATTTTCGTGAACCCATATTCTGTGTAAACAAAAATCAGTTAAGACATTAAAGGTTGGAATAACAGTTCCAGTTTTCCTGCGATATTCAGGAACAACAATCATTGGGAACGTATTAATAATCATATCAGGCTGTTCACTAGTAACGATTTGATGTAAACGTTTATGCCCCATTTTAAAATAAAGATTCATCATTCTTTTGTTATAAATTTTATCTACACCGTAATAAAATATGCGATAAAACTGTTTTCCAATTGAAAAGCTTTTTAAATACAAATATTGAGTAATCTCTGAAAAAACAGGAAATGATTCTGAATATAGATTACATACTACAACTTTTTCGAAACCAAGCTCTTTACATTTATTTTCTAATGTTTTTGCAACTTGAACATGTCCATTACCATATTTCGCGGTCAAAATTAACACTTTTGAATTACTTTTCAATATTTTCACCTCAATCTAATCAGAAACGAATCGAAACAACAAATTCAGTTCTCCATTAATAAAAATTATATGAAGAAATCGAACTGAATTTGTCTTAAAGATTACCATATAAATGTTACTTTTTTATAAAGCAATTATTAAGTATTTCTTAAGATGTAAAATCGTTGTAAAAATATTGAATCAAAAAAAATTAACTTCTTAATTGTTCTCAACTTTACATTTAATTACATGATCAAATAAGGTAGAGGAACATATTCTCTTTCCTTTCTACATTCATTAGAAACAACTAATCTACTTTACTTGCAATAAAACTTTATTCTTACCCTTTCAATCCCAAATATAAGGTGTTTCTTGGTAAACATAATAGTTTAACCAGTTGACAAATAGGAGGTTCCCATGTGATCTCCAACAGTGAATTGGTTCTTTATTTGGATCATTATCAGCAAAATAGTTAACTGGAACTTCAATTTGTAATCCTTTTGCTATGTCTCGTTCATACTCATCCTTTAGAGATGTTCGTTCATATTCAGGATGACCAGTTAAAAATATTTGCTTTCCATCCTCAGACATTACTAGACAAACACCGGCTTCTTCTGAATAAGAAAGGAGTTGAAGCTCTGAAACAGAATCGATTTCTTCTTTCAGTACATCTGTATGTCTTGAATGTGGGACGTAATACAAGTCATCGAACCCTCTTAATAATTTTACAGTGGGATTTACAATTTCATGCTTAAAAACACCAAAGCATTTTTTTTCCAGTTGATATTTATTTACGCCGTAGTGATGGAAAAGTCCTGCTTGTGCTCCCCAACAAATATGTAAAGTTGAGGTAACATTTGTTTTCGTCCAATCCATGATTGTTTTTAGCTCATCCCAATATGAAACCTCTGAAAATTCTAAATGCTCAATTGGTGCTCCAGTAATGATCATTCCATCAAATTTCTTATGTTGTATATGCTTAAAGGTTGTATAAAATTCCTTTAAATGCTCAATCGCAGTAGTCTTTGATGTGTGTGTGTCAGGCCTTAAAAATGTTATGTTCAATTGGAGTGGAGAATTCCCCAATAATCGTAATAATTGAGTTTCTGTTTTTTCCTTTTCAGGCATAATATTTAAGATAACGATATTTAAAGGTCGTATATCTTGTGAATACGCTCTTTTTTCGTCCATAATAAAAATATTTTCTCGCTCTAGTATTTCTTTAGCTGGTAAATGACTAGGTATGTTAATCGGCAATAAAAGCACCTCCGTAAATTTCTTTCTATGGTTGATTCTTTATTATAGAAAGTTTAGAAAAATAATTCAATTCGAACTTTCATAATTTTGCATTTTTATAATAAAAAAATTAATTGATATTTTTAATTTCTTATTTCTATATTTTCTCATGATTCATACATTTAAATTCAGGTGAATAAGAAACAAAGAGAGGTCTTTGATTGCTGAAAATTAATTCCATTATACATGGTAAGATATTCTGAACAATAAATCTAGCAAAGTGAGGAAAATATTGTGAATAGAAATAAAAAATATAAATCTGATATTGATATTGCTCAACAGGTATCACTTTTTCCTATAAAACAACTTGCAGAAAATTATTTGGAGCTCAATGATGATGAATTTGAATTGTTTGGTAAGTATAAAGCAAAACTTTCTCTGCAGATTCTTGAACGTTTAAAAAATAAACCCTCTGGAAAAGTCGTTCTTGTTACCTCAATAAATCCAACGCCTGCAGGGGAAGGGAAATCAACTGTAACTGTAGGCTTAGCTCAAGCGCTTAATCAGCTAAATAAACGAGCAATTGTTGCTCTAAGAGAACCCTCACTAGGACCAACATTGGGTATGAAGGGAGGTGCAACTGGTGGAGGATATTCACAGGTATTACCTATGGATGATATAAATCTTCATTTTACAGGAGATCTTCACGCGATAACAACTGCAAACAATGCTTTAGCCGCATTTATAGATAATCATATTCACCAAGGGAATGAGGTTGGAATAGATCCGAGGAGAATTATCTGGAAAAGAGTGTTAGACTTAAATGATCGTGCACTCCGGTATATTACAATTGGCCTCGGAGGACCCACACACGGGGTACCACGTGAGGATCATTTTGATATTACCGTTGCTTCAGAGATTATGGCTATATTATGTTTAGCTGATAGCTTGGCTGATTTACGGTCTAGGCTCGCCGAAGTTGTTATAGGCTACACATATTCTAACAAACCTGTAACAGTTGCTGATATAGGGTATGAAGGGGCACTCACATTAATTTTAAAAGAAGCGATCAAGCCTAATTTAGTTCAAACGCTCGAACACACCCCAGCGATAATTCATGGTGGTCCATTTGCAAATATTGCCCATGGCTGTAACAGTCTTTTAGCAACAAAGATGGCTGCAAAACTTGGTGATTATGTTGTTACAGAAGCAGGCTTTGGTGCAGATCTTGGTGCTGAGAAATTTCTTAATATTAAGGCAAGAATAGGTAAGATTCACCCTTCAGGAGTTGTTATTGTTGCGACGATAAGGGCTTTGAAAATGCATGGTGGATTGAAAAAGAATGATTTACAACAAGAAAACACAGCAGCTCTAATTTTAGGTTTTTCAAACCTGAAAAAACATATCGAAACAATAAAAAGTTTTGGGTTACCTTATGTAGTAGCGATCAATAAATTTATAACTGACACTGATAAAGAAATCAAAACAATTTTGGATTGGTGTCATGATAATTCCCATCCAGCTGCGCTTTGTGAAGTATGGGAACATGGCGGAAAAGGTGGAATAGATTTAGCGAAAAAACTTCTTAAAACGATTGATGAGGAACAAAATCAATTTAAACACTTATATGATACTGCTTCTTCTATTAAGCAAAAAATATTTAACATTGCAAACATCGTTTATGGTGCAACAGGTGTGCAATATACAAGTAAGGCAGAAAAACAAATGAATGATTTTGATCAATTTGGGTGGAGTCAATTGCCAATTTGTATGGCGAAAACACAGTATTCTTTAACCGATGAAGCTCATGTTTTAGGCAGACCAGAAAATTTCACAATCACGATCCGTGAATTTAAAATATCACTTGGTGCGGGATTTATTGTCGCGATAACGGGTAATATTATGACAATGCCTGGGTTGCCCAAGAAACCAGCTGCGCTTTCAATGGATGTAAATGATGAAGGTCTTGCAACAGGGTTATTTTAAGTAGAATTTTTTAAACTTTATTGGTTTGAAATAAACAAATTGATGGGATAGAACATTTTCAAAAAGGTGATACTTTTTTTCGGAATATATAAGTTTCTTTATCTTTTTTATAGGAGGTAGTAATGTTTGATCCTACTGTTTTTGATAACTTAAAGGTAATCGTAGAAGGGTATATTTATGATTTGGATCTTGAAAATGAGATTTCGGTTACCGATAGAAGTGATAATATTGATTTAGCCACGATGTCAAGATTATATACAATTACATTCGCAAATAAGTATAAGAAAAATCCGACTGCAACAATTGGAATGGAGATGAAGCAACAGCAGCTTGTTGGCGAATTACTGCATTCGATTGAAAACCCAGGATGCCATATAAACGTGGCATTAGAAGCGCAATTGCAAACTCAAGATTATGACGAATTCCTTTTAAAGAAACTTAAAAAAATCTGGGAAGGTCAATCGATTAAGCTTTTCCTTACAAAAGAGATTACCTCGAACTTAAAGGTATATCATCACCGCTATCAAGTGGATTTTCAGATATGCTATGGAGAAGATGATATTGAGGATTTGTTACATATTGTCGAGCATTCCATCTCATTACTAGACATGATGTCTAAAAAGCTTAAAAGTTGAGAAATACTTAAATCTTTATAAGGTAGAAAAGAGGTTTTTATGAGCATTTATGATTTTGAAGTTGAAACAATAAAAGGTGATAAGAAAACTTTAAAACAGTACGAAAATAAGGTTTTATTGATCGTTAATACAGCTAGTAATTGTGGATTTACACCCCAATACAAAGAGCTACAAGCTTTATATGAGGAATACGGTGACCAAGGGTTTACAGTGCTAGGTTTTCCATGTAATCAGTTTATGGGGCAGGAGCCAGGTAGTAATAGTGATATTGAAAACTTTTGTGAGATGAATTACGGGGTAAGCTTTCCTATGTATTCTAAAATAGATGTAAATGGAGAAAATGCTCATCCTCTTTTCGTTTACCTAGCATCAAATGCCCCAGGCTTATTAGGTAGCAAAGCGATTAAATGGAATTTTACAAAGTTCTTGGTTAATAATAAAGGAGTAGTAATAAAGAGATTTTCTCCAAATACAAATCCATCAGAAATAAAACCAGATATTAAAGATCTGTTAAAAGAAGTCAGAGTTTAAGGCTTCTTTTTTAGTGTCTTGGGAATGAAGCAGGCCAAAATTGATCAATCCTCATTATAATAAATGGCTCTTTTCTAAAAGATTGTTGTTTTTGAACAAAACTGATTAGGGTGATTGGAACGGATATGCGAGACTCCTGTGGGAGTAGCGGGACAGATGAGACCCCGCAGGCGCTTCGCGCTGAGGAGGCTCATCGCCCGCCCCACGGAAAGCGAGCATCCTCTCGCTGCAATCAACCAACCCAATACTATTTTAAAAGCAACAAAGTTTGCGAAAACAGCCTAATAAATTAATACATAACTAAAAAATATTGAATTTGCTGATTAGGTAAAGGGGTAATTTTTTGTACACGATAACCAATACTTAGTAATTGAGATAAAGTCTCTGCACAATTGGAACGGGGCGGTTCTATTGGTGCGTGGTAGCTTTTGTATAACTCATTTACAATGTTGTTTTCAGAACAATGAAGTAAAACGATATGTCTTCCAGTCCAAGCTTGACCGATTGTTGGTTGCAGGTAATTAACAGTTCTCATCATGACACACCCTTACAATTTGATATGATACTATATGTGTAATATCAAGTACTTTGTTCTTTATGTTTCATAATAAATCAACATCGAAAAAATTTAGCTAAGTAGCTTATTAACTTAGAGGGGTATAAATTAATGGAAGAAAATTATTTTGTTAGCAAGGTAGAAGAATTTGTTAAAAAGCAACTTTATGATGAGGCAAGTGGTCACGACTGGTGGCATATTGACCGTGTACGAAAGAATGCACTCCGAATTGGAGCAACAGAGAATGCGAATATTTTTATTGTTGAATTAGCTGCATTACTACATGATCTAATTGATGACAAGCTTTCTGAAGATGTGAAGCTTCAGATCAATGATGTTGAAGGATTATTAATGAAGATGGAGATTGATAGAAAAGTTGTTGCAGATGTTGTGGACATTATTCAAATTATTAGTTTTCGTAAAAAAACGCCAGTGCATCATTTATCGCTTGAAGCCAAAGTTGTTCAAGATGCAGACCGTCTTGATGCCATTGGTGCTATTGGTATAGCTAGGACGTTTACATATGCAGGTTCTAAAGGAAATCTTATCTATCATCCAAATAACAAAGAAGGTACTGACGCAATCAGTCATTTTTATGATAAATTACTTAAATTGAAAGACTTGATGAATACAAAAACTGGGAAGCTACTCGCTGAAGAAAGACACCAATTCCTCCAAGTATTTTTAGATCAATTCTATAGAGAGTGTAACGAAGTAAAATAACAACAAAGAAAAGCGCAAGCGCCTTGATCAGACTAAGGCAGGCATAAGACGCTCAGGAATAGAAGACGTTCTTTGTCTTCAATTCCTGAGTGGCTGTAGACCTAAGAGGGTCTAGGCGCTGGAGCTAGACACCAAAACTTAGTAAGAAAAGTTATAAATTCTGATACTGTAAAGAAAAGCTCAACCTCTATGAATAGCGATTATTAAAGAGGCTATGTTACAATAAATATACTAATGAAAAGGGGTGCTCATAGTGAAAATAAAATCGATTGAACCTACTCCTAGTCCTAATACGATGAAGGTGCTTTTGACAGAAGAACTTCCATCTGGAAAAAGTAATAATTATAAAAAGGAACAGGCTAAAGAAGCACCAAGTATTATTAGAGAGATCTTACATATCGAAGGAGTAAAAGGTGTTTATCATGTTGCTGATTTTCTCGCTGTCGAAAGAAATGCTAAATATGATTGGAAAGATATTTTAGCACAAGTTCGTCAAGCGTTTGGAGAAGATGTAGAGGAAGGGAATTTTAACGCTAGACAGCAAGAAGAAGCATTCGGTGAAGTTAAGGTTTTTGTTCAAATGTTTAATAATATTCCGATGCAGGTTAAACTTACAGACGGATTGACTGAAGAGCGCTATGGCTTACCAGCACGTTTTAAAGAAGCTGTATTAGCGGCACAGCAATCAAATGAAAATGTAGTATTAGATCGCCAGTGGAAAGAACATGGTGTAAGATATGGCGATCTTGCGGATATTGGAAAGGATGTCGTTGATGAATTAAGTGCAGCCTATGCGGATGATCGATTACAAAGGCTGGTGAAATCTGCCTCTGAAGCAGGCCATAAAACAAATACACCGGTAAAAAAATCTTATAAAGTAACACTAGATATGTTAAATGATGAGGATTGGTCTGTTAGATTTGCACATTTGGATCAAATGGATCCAACAGAAGACGATCTTTCGGTATTAGAAAAGGCTCTAAATGATGAAAAACCTTCAATAAGAAGACTAGCAACTGTTTATTTAGGGATGATTGAAAAACCAGTTATATTGCCATTGTTATATAAAGCTTTAAACGATAAAACGGTTACAGTGAGACGTACTGCAGGTGATTGTTTGTCAGATATAGGTGATCCATCAGCAATGGTGCCAATGATGAACGCATTAACTGATAAAAACAAACTCGTTAGATGGAGAGCAGCGATGTTCTTATTCGAGGTTGGAGATCAAACCGCATTGACAGCTTTAAAGCAAGCAGAAGATGATCCTGAATTTGAGGTTAGTATGCAGGTGAAGATGGCGATAGAACGTATTGAGGGTGGAGAAGAAGCTAAAGGATCTGTTTGGAAGCAAATGACCGAGAGCAGGAAAGGCTAAAGATTTTTGACCTCATGTACTGTTTTTTATGGAAGAAATAGAAGTAGTTAAAATGAATTAACAATATTGCAATGGTAAAATCCCTATTGTATTCTTGAACTATAGATTGAAATAATGGAGTGATGCAAATGTCAATGGCATATGAAGAATATATGAAGCAAATTGTTAAGCCTATGAGAGCTGAGCTTACAAATGCTGGATTTGAAGAATTAACGACAGACAAAGAAGTTGAAGAGTTTATGATCGAGGTAAAAGGTACAACGCTTGTAGTTGTAAACTCTGTATGTGGCTGTGCGGCAGGACTTGCAAGACCAGCTGCTACTCAAGCTGCTTTAAATGCAGAGAAAAAACCAAATAAACTTGTTACTGTTTTTGCCGGGCAGGATAAAGAAGCCACAAGTAAGATGCGTGAGTATTTTAAAGGATATGAGCCTTCATCACCATCAATGGCGCTATTAAAAGATAATGAAGTCGTTCACTTTATACCTCGTCATGAAATTGAAGGAAATTCAATTGACGTAATTATGCAAAATTTAGAAAGTGCGTTTGAGAAATACTGTTAAAAAGGATGCGATTGCGCATCCTTTTTATTTTCAATCAGTCATTAGAATAGAGCATGGCATGATGATCTAGCGATTTACTTATCATAGGAAGACATATGCAATGCTTAATTCTTTGGCTTATTACTTAGAATGGAGAAATAAGATGATTGTAACAACCTCAAGTAGACCAGATGATCAATTGATACAAACTGCTATGGAAATTGCCTTCGAGCTAAATGGTTCATATGTGAAACGGAGTAAACAAGCTGTAGAGTACCTTAAAAAGAATTATCGAGATAATACACTCGTTGTAGGGAAAAATCGCTTAGAACTGCATTTCTTAGATCAAAATAATCCATTGTTTTTTCATCCAAACTCAGCCATGTTTAGAATTAAGAGGCTGCTAAAAGGTGAAAAAGATCCTTTTTCTGAAGCTTGCAATTTACAAGTTGGCGATTCTTTTTTAGATTGTACACTTGGATTAGCATCAGATAGTATTGTTGCTAGCTATATTGTGGGAAAAGAAGGCATTGTAAAGGGGATTGAAGAAAGCAGTAGTCTAGCTTATATCGTAAAAACAGGATTGCAACAATGGGAAACAGGCCTAGAAGTATTAGATAATGCAATGAAACGCATTGATGTTTCATCAAATGACCATTTAACGTTCTTAAGAGGCTGTCCTAATAATTCTTATGATGTTATTTATTTTGATCCGATGTTCGAAGAAACAATTGAAGAATCAATCGGGATATTACCTTTAAAAAGTATAGCTAATTTTACACCATTAAAGAAAGAGGCAATAAATGAGGCGAAACGTGTTGCTAAAAGAAGAATTGTTTTAAAAGATCATTGGCGTAGTACTCGTTTTGAGGAAAATGGATTTATTGTAAACATCCGAAAATCTGCAAAATTTCATTATGGCGTAATAGAAATATCGGATTAGCGAAAGATAATAGTGTGGAGGTGTTATGAATATGCCAAAAAGAAAAGTAGACCCTTCAAGGGCTGGGCTAAGCTCACCGAACGTCGAGGGGCAAGGAACAACAATGAGTGAAGCAAAAGGCAAGCAACTTGATTCGGCTAGAAAGAAAACGAAAAGAACGTAGAAAAACGAGGCTGACCTATCATTAGGCAGCCTCGTTAGTATGTACTCAATCTGTAATTTCTACAAAAATAAAATATGCAAGTGTAACGAAGCAACCAATGAAAAAAATTGTATCATACCCCATCGTTCAAACCTCCCAAAGTGATATCCTTAATATGCGTATGTATTCTTTATTTTAAACGTTTTTTCTTTTTATTTAAAGAAAAATCGCCTTTTATATTTTAATTGTTTTGTAATATATTTGTTATATTAATACAATTGGGTATATGATAAGATATTTATATATTAGTATTATCGGAAGGAAGTCCCGCTATGAATAAATGGTTTAGAAAATCACTTGTCATTCTATTCTCGATTGCAACCTTCGGGCTTGTAACACCACCGGCATCTCTTGCAGTTCAAGATAAACCATCAGAAGATTCAGTGTCTAAATCTTCTATTAATGATGACAGTATAGAGCAAATTTTACCACCGAAGGTAGAGATTGAAGAACTTCCATTATCAAAGGATCAAGTTCTAATCAATTTACTATCAGAGGCAGAGCAAAAGTCTTTTATAAAATTCGGCGATAAAATTGGTGGCGTCATTGAAGATGAATTTAAAGAAATGATTTTCCCTAAAATGGAAGAAATCATTACATATTATTTGAATGTTGAGGACGACGAACTTTTCCAACAACTTGAGGTATCAAAGCCTTCAGGTGGAACTGGTGAAAAAATCTTTCATATTTACAATACAATTACTGGTGAAGACGTTTTACGCTTCCATGTCCGAAGAGAAAATCGGCCTTTAGAAGGATATTGGTTTAATTTCCATTATCATACTTACCATGATTCATTTCAATCTCACAAGGATTTGGGGAGTATTTACTGGGATAAAAATACGCCTCCAAATTGGATGAGCTATCATTAATAAAAAGATATGTAAACGCTGTATAATTAACCTTTCTTCAAGTGCGCAAAAGTATTTGCGTGCTTTTTCTCTGTGTAATTCTGCATACTAGTAAACTTATTTCTACGAGAAATCATTTTAGTAATATAGTTTAATCTATTAAAATATGTTATGATTGTAATAGAAGATTCAAAATATTTAAGTTTTGTTGATTGGATTAGTTTTCTTATCAACAACTTTCTAAATCAATTGAAAGCACTTTGATATCACCTCAAAGTTTCCATCATCTGAAAAAATCCACTAGAAGGTTCATTTAATCATCGAGAGGATGTACAACATGAAAAAGGGTATTTTCATCCTAATCATATCTTTTATTTGTATTCCTTTTTATCATTTGGCTAGAGCAGTTCCTGAAGGTATCCCGCTTTCTACATATTCCTTTAAGTCGCTTGAATTGACGCTATCTAAACCAATAATTGGAGAAATGGTTTTCTTGCCAGATGGCTCATTTGCTGAATATGAAGCTTTAATTATGATAAAAAATTTACAAAAAATAGATCAAAATATTTTAATGATTGCCGCAGAGCAAAATATCCAAATTAAGCTATTTAATGGGTCTTTAACTGATCAAAAGGGATTAACTAGTTTGAAAGATAAAAAACCTAGAGGCTATGCTGATTCATCTCCTAACTGGAATCAAGTTCCTGGTATGAGTAATGATCGAGTTGTTTATGCGAAGATTGGGCATAGTGAATATGGGAAAGGTCATGGATCTGTTTCACTAGAATTGCATGAAGTAGCACATGCAATTGATCGATATGTATTCCATTATGTTCGTGAAGATCCTACATTTCTTGCGATTTGGAAGCAAGAGGTTGAACAATTGTTTCCTAATCGAAACTATTTTATCAATTTTCCTGAAGAGTATTTTGCAGAAGCTTTTGCAATGTACTATTACAACAATGATACCAGATTTACACTTGAAGAAAAGGCACCGCTTACATTTTCATTTATTCAATCATTAGAAAATCAAGCAGCTATCCAAACACAGAAATCCTATGTGAATGTAAGATAAAATGGTAAAATACATGTAGTATTCTTAGTAAGGGAAGTGTCGAAATGAAGCAATACTTAGAATTATGTAAGCATGTTCTTGAAAATGGGGTCAAAAAGGAAGATCGTACTGGTACAGGTACAATTAGTACATTTGGTTATCAAATGAGATTCAATCTTCAAGAAGGATTTCCATTAATCACGACTAAAAAACTTCATACAAAATCAATTATCCACGAGTTGCTTTGGTTTTTAAAGGGTGATACGAACGTAAAATACCTTCAAGACAATGGAGTAAAGATTTGGAATGAGTGGGCGGATGAAAATGGGGAGTTAGGACCAGTTTATGGTCACCAATGGAGATCTTGGCCAGCAAAAGACGGTTCTACAATTGATCAAATATCAAATGTCGTTAATCAAATAAAAAATAATCCCGATTCTAGACGGTTAATTGTTTCCGCCTGGAATGTTGCGGATGTTGATCATATGGCACTACCACCTTGTCACTGCTTTTTTCAGTTTTATGTAGCTGAAGGGAAATTATCTTGTCAGCTGTATCAGCGTTCAGCAGATGTATTTTTAGGTGTTCCATTTAATATCGCTTCTTATGCATTATTAGTCCATATGATGGCACAAGCGACAAACCTTGAGGTTGGTGAATTTGTACACACATTTGGTGATGTTCATATTTACTCAAACCACATCGAGCAAGTGAAAGAGCAAATACAAAGAGAGTTGCGACCATTACCAACTTTAAATATAAATGAAGATGTTACATCTATTTTTGACTTTACATTTGAGGATTTTTCAATAGAAGGCTATGATCCACATCCACATATTAAAGGAGCTGTTAGCGTATGATTTCTTTACTATATGCAATGGATAAAAACAGACTTATCGGTAGTAATAATCAGCTCCCTTGGCATTTACCTCAGGATTTGGCATATTTTAAACGCATCACAATGGACCATAAAATTGTGATGGGACGCAAAACATTTGAATCTATTGGTAGGCCATTACCAGGTCGGGAAAATATAATTATAACAAGAGATCAACAATTTTCGCATGATGGATGTAAGGTGTTGCATTCAATTGACGAATTTTTAGAAATGGCAAGAAAAGTGGACGAAGAAATTTTTGTCATCGGTGGTGCGGAGATATTTAAAGAATTGCTTCCTTTTAGTGATCGTTTATATATAACACATATTCATCACGAATTTGAAGGAGACACTTTCTTTCCAGAAACAAATGATACCGAATGGGAAACAATCTCAAATGAGCCCGGGATAAAAAATGAAAAAAATCCTTATGATTTTGATTTTGTCATATACGAAAGAAAAAACTAGGTTTTATATTAATTTGTTAAAATCTTAAAGAAATGCAAGATTAAAAAAATAGCCTTATAAAAAAAGCAGCCTCTAAATTGTTCACACTTGTTAAATGTACTAGTATGAACAACGTATAGAGGCTGCTTTTGCTTATGGTAAAAGATAAAACAAGATAGAAAAGAAATGTAGAATTGTACCTGCTAACACAAAGATATGCCAAACTGCATGGTGGTATTTAAATCCTCTCCACATATAAAAGACGGCACCAATTGTGTAAAGTACTCCTCCGATAACTAATAAAACTACACCATTAAAAGCAACATTTTCAGTAATATGGTTCCAAGCAAAAACAATTAACCAGCCCATTACAACATACATAATCGTTGAAAAAAATAAATACTTTTTCACAAAAAATGATTTAAATACTGTTCCAGCAATCGCGAGTCCCCAAACAACTCCGAATAAAGTCCATCCAACCCACCCTTTAACTGCAATAAATAAGAAGGGAGTATAGGTTCCAGCGATAAAAAAGTAAATAGCTGAATGATCTAGTATTTCAAATATGTCCTTCGCTTTTCCAGCTGGAAAGCTATGGACAAGGGTAGAAGCGGTGTATAACAGCACCATTGTCACCCCAAATAAAGTAAAGCTTACGATGTGCCATGGAGTTCCATATAAAGAAGAGAAAACGATTAAAATAACGAGCCCTGCAATACTGAGTAATCCACCAATTCCATGTGTAATCGAATTAGCAATCTCTTCGCCTTTTGAGAATGTGTGTGTGTTTGCCATGTGAATCTCCTTTCTTAGTAAATCAATTTGTTCCATAAGTCTGCGATTATTAATGAGGATGTGTTTTTATTTAGGCTGTTTTCTCAAACTTTGTTGCTATTACAAGTAATGCGGTGTGGTTAATTTCCGCTCCAATCAACCTTAATAGTTTTCGTTTAAAAATATAACAATCTCATAGAATAGTGCTTTTATTTAATAATTTCCTTGAGTGAAAGTAAAAAGTCTACTCCCTCTAGGGTGATTTTTGTTCCAGCTCGGCCTCTACCCTTAGTGACATAATGATGCTTTTCTAAGAAATCCAAACGATGTCTGACTTGTTGAGTCGTTAAAGGATTTGATAAAGATTTACTATTCTCAGAAATAACTCGTCTGCTAGCTGGTTCACCTTTTTCGTTTTGCAGTTTAATTTCTTCTAGAATAAACGCATATTCCAGTTTGTCCATCATTGTTAATTGAATAGTATTTTTTTCTTGAGGCTTCTTCGTTTTCTGTTTATCGACGCGAATGAGACCATGAGGTAGGTCATGTAGCTGAATCGATCTTCCATCAGAGACGGTTAGCATATAATCGACCGTGTTTTTTATTTCTCGAATATTACCTGGCCAGTCATAATGATTTAAAGCATCTTGCACGGCCTGGTCTATTCTAATCGTACTCCCTGATTTAGCAAGGAAATGTTCGATGAAAACTTGTATATCTTGTTTTATCTCCTTAACTTCAGGTAACGAGATCGATAGTACATTTAGTCGGTACAATAAATCATCTCTAAAGTCATTTTCAAGCGCTAAATGTTTATTTGTAGCGGAAATGAATCGAACATTTAAGGGGATGAGCCTGGAGCCATTTAAACGTCTCCATCCCTTATTTTCAATAACACTTAAAATCTTTGTTTGTATTTTTGGAGATAAATCACCAATATTATTAAAAAATATTGTTCCGCCAGTTGCCAAGTCAAACAAACTAGAAGAATCATTAGAAATGTCTTCGTAGCCAAACAGTTCCTCTTCTAATAATTCAGCATTATGTTCTTTACAATCAACTGTCACAAATGCGCAATTTTTACGAGGTGAATGTGTGTGTATTGCTTGAGCGAATAAATCCTTGCCTGTTCCTGTTGCTCCATGTATAAGGATTGGAAAGTCAGTCAAGGCTATTTTTTTTGCAATATGAACATTCTCCAATAGAGAGGGATGTTCTGAAATAATATCTGAAAAGCTAGATAGTGGATTGTGTGAAAAATTCCGAACTTGCTCACATGTAAAAAAACTTTTGTTTGAATTCAAATCATAACCTCCGAACGTGGTGTAAAATCATTATAACACCCAATTAAAACTAAATACACCCAATTGGTGAAATTCATCTTCAATTTTTAAATCAATGATAAGTACTTACATTTAAAAAATATGTGAAACTTTCTATTATTTCCTTTAAATTTTGAATATTCATGATATAATTTTCTATTAACAAGCAGTTGAAAGGGTCGTGAAGATGAAGCAAACTATCAATGAATTACAAAAGGTATACGTGGAAGATATTTTAAAGGCACATCATTTGTTGAAGGATGTTGTGACTCACACACCACTTCAAAAAAATGAACAGCTTTCTGAAAAATTTCAATGCAATGTTTATTTAAAACGTGAGGATTTACAAGTAGTTCGATCGTTTAAGATTCGCGGAGCTTTTAATAAAATTAAACAACTTGATGAACTGCAAACAGTAAATGGCATTGTATGTGCGAGTGCTGGGAATCATGCTCAAGGTGTTGCATATTCATGTAGACAATTAAAAATTCACGGTAAAATTTTCATGCCATCAACAACTCCACGACAAAAGGTCACACAGGTTGAGTTATTTGGTAAAGAATATGTTGAAATTATTTTAACTGGAGATACATTTGATGATGCATACCAAAAAGCTGTAATCTGTTGTGAGGAAGAAAATCGTACGTTTATCCATCCTTTTGATGATGTTGATGTGATTGCTGGTCAAGGCACAGTCGCAGTTGAAATTTTAAATGATACGGATGTTGATATTGATTACGTTTTCGCAAGTGTTGGAGGCGGGGGATTAATTTCAGGTTTAGGTACTTATTTTAATAGTATTTCTCCTTCTACAAAAATGATTGGGGTAGAGCCAGAAGGTGCAGCTTCTTTATTTAACTCTAGATTAGAAGATAAAGTGGTTTCTCTCGATAAAATCGATAAGTTTGTTGATGGAGCAGCAGTAAAAAGAATTGGTGATAAAACCTTTGAGATTTGTAAAGATGTTGTTGACGAGGTTGTGCTATGTCCAGAGGGAAAAGTATGTACAACTATTTTAGAGTTATATAATGAAAATGCGATTGTTGCTGAACCAGCTGGAGCGATGCCAATTGCTGCACTTGATTTTCTAAGAGATCAGATAAAAGGCAAAAATGTTGTCTGTGTCGTTAGCGGTGGTAATAATGATATTGGTAGGATGCAAGAAATTAAAGAGCGTTCAATGATCTATGAAGGCTTACAGCATTATTTTATTGTAAACTTCCCACAACGTGCAGGTGCACTTAGAGAATTCTTAGATGAAGTTCTTGGACCAGATGATGATATTAACCGCTTTGAATATACTAAAAAGAATAACAAAGATAATGGACCTGCATTAGTAGGTATTGAATTAAAACAAAAAGAGGATTATGATCCATTACTTCAAAGAATGAAGAAAAAAGGATTCTATTATACTGATGTAAATAAAGATAGCAATTTATTTCATTTGCTTATTTAGTGAAAAAAATCTTTTTATGTGACAATTTTAGACAGACTTCATTTAAATATTGGGTTATAATATAGGAAACGGGTAAAAAAGAGGATTGATAACTTGTTATTAAAAAGCCTAGAGTTCAAGCTGATGAGTGGACAGAAGGTAAAAATTACTGATATCCCAGTATTGGAGGAAGATAACAAATACCGTTTCATGCTTCAAATCCGTTTACAAAAATTTTTAACAATTATTTATGCCCAAAAACAACCAAAAAGTAGTTATTCATTTAAAGATTATTTGAAAAAGGTGATAAAATGGCCTGATTATGAGGCGATTTTTGGAACCTATATATTAAAAAACAATGCATAGTGAAACCTTCAACTGAACCAGAGAAATCTGGTTTTTTTTTGTGCATTAATTGAAGATTTCTTATGTTCTATGATACGGACACATCCATCAGCTTGAGAGTTTTTGTACTTTTAATTATCTTTTTATTACAATTCGTAGTTGTGAATGTGATGATAACATACGTGGAAAAATATCATAAAAGATTCACTATCCTATATGGAATCAGCCATTATATACATTGAATCATAATAGATAGAATGTATAATAAGAGATAGTATTTTTAGGGATGTGATGAAATGAGCAATGTTAGAATCGTAACAGACTCCACAATTGATGTAAGTAAAGAAATTCTTGATGAATATGAAATTACGGTTGTACCATTATCAATTACAATTGATAACAATACATATACAGACGGCGTAGATCTTACACCTAGTGAGTTTATTAAAATGATGAAACAATCAGAGGAGCTTCCCAAAAGCTCGCAGCCGCCTACTGGGAAATTTTTAGAGGTATATGACAATTTAAGCAAAGATGGTAGCGCAATTATTTCGATCCATATGACGAGAGGTATGAGCGGAACAATGCAATCAGCTCAGGGAGCGGCACAGATGTCAGCTGCAGACGTTACAGTAGTGGATTCGATGTTTATTTCTAAAGCTTTGGGCTTTCAGGTTATAGAAGCAGCAAAAATGGCTAAGAAAGGATATACAAAAGAACAAATCTTGCAAAGAGTAGAGGAAATTCGCAAAAATACAACACTTTATATTACGGTAGACACCCTAGATAATCTTGTTAAGGGTGGGAGAATTGGTAGGGGGAAAGCTTTAATAGGATCATTATTGAATATTAAGCCAATAGCTAGCCTCCAGGATGGCGTATATACACCAATTGGCAAGGTACGGAGTCAGTCACAAGCAATTAAATATCTCGTAAAGCAATTTGCTGATGATGTAAAAGGTAAAACAGTAAAAGCTGTAGGGATAGCCCATGCAGATGCATTTGACTTAGCCTCAAAGCTAAAACAAGCGATTGCGGATATTAACCCAAATTGTCCTGTTGATATTTCGTTTACCACTCCAGTTATTTCAACACACACAGGACCTGGTGCAATAGGTTTTATGTTCTTTGCTGAGTAATAAAAGGGATTAGCAAATTATGCTAGTCCCTTTTT
This sequence comes from Metabacillus sp. KUDC1714, assembly GCF_014217835.1. Lineage (NCBI taxonomy): Bacteria > Bacillati > Bacillota > Bacilli > Caryophanales > Bacillaceae > Metabacillus > Metabacillus elymi. The sequence goes on along the minus strand of NZ_CP055263.1, from coordinate 5,569,636 downwards.
TAGGCCCAGAAAAAATGTTGAAAGAAAATGAGTTTTGCAATAACTGGGTTTTAATGACATATAATTTAATTAAACACAAGCATGTTGGAGGTGGTGTATATTATTAAGAAAAAAGTTCTTTTTATTGGAGACTTTGGAATTGATGATATTGTCGCGTTACTTTTTGCTTATTATAGTGAAAAAATTGATATTGTTGGTGTTGTTGTCGATTATGGAAATATCTCAAAAGAGAATGCAACGAGAACTGCAACATTTATTCAAGAAATAACAGACAAAACAAATATTACGATAATTGGTGGTGCAGTTCGACCATTAACAGGCGAGAATCCGACTTATTTTCCTGAAATCCATGGTGAATATGGAATGGGTCCCATTTACCCAAAAATAAAAGTGGAACCCCCATCTGAATTTGAAAATTTCCATCAGATTTCTTCAGTTATTACCGAATACGAACATGAGCTTACCATTGTAAATGTCGGGAGATTAACATCATTAGCCACTGCAATTGTCCTATATCCTAATCTAATGTCAAAAGTTAAAGAAATATATATTATGGGTGGAGCATTCTTATATCCAGGTAATGCATCACCAGTAGCTGAGGCTAATTTTTATAGTGATCATTATGCAGCAAACCTTGTTCTTACGTATGCTGAAAATGTAAAGATCTTTCCCTTAAATATTACAAATTATGCGATTATTCCCGAAAGTAAGTTAAATGAGTTGGATGTATTTACGAAGGAAACTGACGACAAGATTGGTCAAATGTTAAAGCCAATGATTGATTACTATTCAAATTGGTATAAAAAAAGAGATCCTTCTATAACAGGTGGACCAATGCATGACCTTTTAGCTCTATGGGCAACTGTTAATCATGATGCATTTCAATTTATAGAAAAGCCAGTAAAAATTGATACGAGTAATGGTGATGCTAGAGGATTGAGTATAGGTGATTTTAGACCTTATAAAGAGTTAGCAAAATTCCCAATACATTCTATAGCGATTCGTTTTGATTATGATTACTTTGTTTCAGATGTTATTAGAACCTTTAAAAGCGAACTGGATTTTTAATGTCATGTTGTCATGAATTCTTCACAAGCTTTGCCTTTAATTACACCAGGTAATTTGATACACTTTTATTTGTCGATGAAAAACGAAGGGTGAAGATTAATGAAGAAGAAATTTAAACATGTATTATTATTTTCTATATTTGCGCTTGTACTTCTGTTTATTTCAGCATGTGGTAATTCATCTCCAATAGCAGATCCGCTTAATTATGAGGTACAGTCCTTTCAATACAAAAATCAAGAAGGTCAAAATGTTTCTTTAAAGGATTTAAAAGGTGATGTTTGGATTGCTAATTTTATTTTTACAAGTTGTGAAACAGTGTGTCCACCTATGACCGCGCATATGACTGAGATACAAAAGAGGATAAAAGCAGAGGGATTAGATGCGAAGATTATTTCTTTCAGCGTTGATCCGGAAATTGATACACCTGAAAAATTAAAGGAGTTTGCTGAGCCTTATTCAATTTCTTTTGAAAATTGGAGCTTTTTAACAGGATACACACAAAAGGAAATTCAGGAATTCGCTATGGAAAGCTTTAAAACAATTGTTCAAAAACCAAGTAATTCTGATCAAGTTGTTCATGGAACTAGCTTTTACTTAATCGATCAAAATGGAGTTGTTATGAAAGATTATAATGGTGTTGATCAGCCACCTTATGATCAAATAATAACTGATATTAAAGCTTTAACAAAATAACTTAAGGTGCAATGTCTTTTGGTTTGCTAATCCCAGTCTTATGTCCTTCCTCGGAGAATATCGGCACCTCCTAATATAGGTTTTTGTACCCGTTTAAAAGGGATAAATATAGTTAGATTACGCAAAAAAGATTCCATTTGGAATCTTTTTTACTAAAATATGCACTTAATATAATGATATACTTTGTCCCTAGACCAAATAGCAGGGTGATTTTATGATTAGAAAAATGTTAATAGTTAGTAGTATGTGTCTATTGATAACAGGTTGTATGTCTGAACAAAGCTCAAACCTTGAATCAAAACCTGTTACTTTGACAAAAAAAGCTGAACCATCTGAAGAGTTCGTTCCCTCATCAATAAAACTAGTTGGGATTGGTGATTCATTGACAAAAGGAGTAGGAGATGAATCGAATCAAGGTGGATACATTGGTATGGTTAGGGAGAAGTTAGAACAACAAGAAAATATTAGAGAAGTAGTAGTGGATAACTATGGAGTAAGAGGACATAAAACTAGTAATCTTCAAAAAAAGCTGAAGGAAGAAGAAGTAATAGCTAGTATAAAAGATGCGGATATAATTGTTATGACTATTGGCGGTAATGATATCATGAGTGTTGTTCGCAATAACATTTTATCTCTTGATTTTGAACCGTTTCGTAAAGAACAGAAAAACTATGAAAATAGATTTCAAACTATCCTGACTACAGTGCGAGAGCTTAATTCATCTGCACACATTGTCTATGTGGGCTTGTATAATCCGTTTAAATACATGCTACCTAAATTAACTGAAATAGATATGATTATAAACGAATGGAATTTAGCAACTCAACAAATGATAAAACAAGATGAAAGGGCCGTCTATGTATCGGTGGATCAATTGTTTTCCACAGAGAGTGATGAAAGACTTCTTTATAAAGATGAGTTTCATCCTAATCAAAGTGGGTATTCTTTAATTGCAGACAAAGTTTATGATGCATTAAAGGAAAATGAGATTTATCAAGATTCAACAGTGAGAAATGAGTGAGTGCTTCATGAATAAATGGAAACTATCCTTTCTTGTACTAATTATCATAAATGTATTATTCATCATTTTTGTTACGACTTCGTTGCTAATACCTAGTGAAAAGCCGATTGAAGAAGTGAAAACGGACAAAAATAGTGAAGATGTATTAATACCATTTCTTATAAGTACAGAAAAAAAGTCGTTAACAGACTTAATTAATCATTACCTAGAAGAAGAAACAGATCAAAAAAACTTACAATATCGAGTCGAGTTAGAGGAAAATGTAAATGTATATGGAGTTATAAAAGCATTTAATAAAGATATCGATATGACGTTAATTCTCGAACCTAAAGTTAAATCCGATGGAAATATGCAATTATTTGTAAAGGAATTATCAATAGGCAGGTTAAAATTACCGATATCATATGTTTTGAAATATATGAGTACCAATTATGATCTTCCAAATTATGTAGTAATTGACTCCAGTAAAAAAGAAATTGATATCAACCTTGATGAACTTACGTTAAAAAGTGGTTTAAGTGCTCGTGCAGAAAGCTTCAATCTAAAAAAAGATGATATTACGTTTACATTGTTTGTGCCTTTACCATAAGATAGATACAAAAGGGACTAACACCTTCTATGTTAGTTCTCTTTTTGATTTTTAGTAATAGATATTCACACTCTCTTATTTAGAAAATGGTACGAATTACCCTGTATTCATAACCTAGTATGAAGAAGACGAAACATGTATACTAAACAATATATATGTCGAATAGTTTGGTGCATTAAAAACATGTTTATCTTAAATGAAAAATAGATTGATTGTATTTAGGGATATAGATACTAAAAAACACTAGATTGTGGTGCTCCGTCCCCTTTACCACAGAAAAGAGGAGGATTTCTTAATGTTTTGTATAAACTGTGGAGCCAATCATTTAGAAAATAACGCTAACTACTGCTCAAATTGTGGTAAACAGCTCAATCAGCATGTAGGAATAAATAATAAAAAGGTACACTATCTCATACCTATTATTAGCTTGATAATTGTTATTATATTGTTATTTTCTGTGGAATTCTATGAATCAAAAATTAACGAAAAGGTTTTAGTTTTTCAAGAAAATGCCGAAAGAAAAGCGTTAGCAGGAGAATATGATAAAGCATTAGAATATATCGAACAAGGCCTATCATATCGTAATGATTACGATATATTAAAGAAAGAAAAAGAAATGATTATATCAATTAAAGAGCTAAATGAAGAGTTAATTGGTGTAGAAAAGAAAATTATGAATGAGGACTTTGATGACGCGCAAAAAGAGATTAACCTTTTAAGGAGACAAGTTAATATAAATAGCTCTCCATTATTTATCAATCTTACAAATCAAATAGAGCAGGTAGAAACAAGTGTAAAAGTTGGCGAAATAAAAGAAGAAATTAATAAACTCACGACAATTGATGAACTTGCAGATAAGCTTTCAACCTTATATTCTTTAGAACTACAAGAAGCCTCAGAGTTAAAGCAACAAATCTACACAAAGATGGTGATGATTAGTGCTACCAATGCAGAACAAAATCTTGAGAATAAGCATTTTAATCAAGCCTTTAATGTAATAGATGAAGCACTTCAATATGTTGTGAACAATGAAAAGCTTTTATCCTTAAAAGATAGAATAACAGAGGAAAAGTCTTCCTTTGAAAAGGCAGAGCAAGAACGGATAGAGAAGGCTATATTAGCTGCTAAAAAAGAAGAAGAACGTAACCTCACAAAAGCCGTTCAAGTTACGAGCATTAATTTAAAGGTTGACAAATATGGAGATGCATATATTGATGGTATTGTAAAAAATAGCGGTACAGAGACTGTTCATTCAATTATTATTGAATTTACTGTAGTAGATAAGAGCGGGAAAAAACTAGAAGAAGGAAAAACGAATGTATTTCCAAACAAACTAGTGCCTGGTCAAACAGGGGAATTTGAGCATGTTACATATTCAGCGAAAGAAAATGCGAAAGTAAATATTAATAATATATCCTGGCTACTTGAAGAGAAGAAAGGATAATTTATGAATAAAAAATTGGTTCGTAGTATCATAGTATCCGTTCTTATTTGGATATGTGGTGGTATTGGTTATATATATATAAAAGATAAAACAGCTGAAAATGTGTTTTCTGAATCATTAATTCTAAAAAAAGATAATAATACGAGCAAGGAACAAGTAGTTCCTGATTTAAAGGAAATTATTCGAGAGGCTCAGAAGAAGGTTGTTATGGTTGAGCTAGATGATGGATCGATTGGATCAGGGTTTTTATATAATAATAAAGGTGATATCATTACGAATGCACATGTAGTAAATGGCTCGGAAATCGTAAAAATTAGGACAACTGATGCAAAAGGCTATGAAGGTAAGGTTATAGGGATTAGTACAGAAACTGACGTTGCTGTTGTAAGAGTTGATGGATTAAAGGATATTGAACCTTTGATATTATCATCTAATAGTAAATTAGAAATAGGTGATGAAATTTTAGCTTTAGGTAGTCCATTAGGTTATCAAAATACTGTAACAACAGGAATTATCAGTGGAACGGACAGAGAATTAGATGTTGAATCGTATACTTATGAGAATGTATATCAAATCTCGGCACCAATCGCACCTGGGAATAGTGGTGGGCCACTAATTGATCGTAAAACTGGTAAGGTGGTTGGAATAAACTCGGCTCGTATAGAACAAGGAAACATTGGCTTTAGTATCCCTATAAACTCTGTGTTTCCACTAGTTAATTCTTGGTCTGAAACACCTATGAAAAACCTTCCTGTAACATCAGCTATTGACGATTTAGCTGAAATAGACGAAAATAAAATGCTAGAGACATCTGATTATCTAGTTAGCTATTTTATTGAAAGTATAAATTTCCGCGATTTTGTTACCGCATATTCGCTTTTAGGTAGTCAATGGCAATCAAATGTGGATTATGATACATTTCGAAGTCAATATTTGAATATCATTTCAATAAGCATTGATGAATTAAAGAAAGAGAACAAAGAAAATAAGGTTTTTGTCGAAGCTATATTAACCTCTTTAGAACGAAATGGAGAGGAACAGGTTTCGAAAACCTATAAAGTAAACTACGAAGTTGCTTACGAAAATGACCAAGCTAAAATCATAATAGAGAAAAAATTGGACTGATCCAGTTCATTGGCGACATTTAAGGTTTTATTTGGTGTTTATACTATACCACGATAGTGAATTTCTGGTGAATGAAAATGAAGATGCGGGGGATCATTTATATGAAAAACAAATTTGTTTTATTTGGAATCGTAGCGATATTAATCTCACTAATTTTTGGTGGAGTTGCTTATCAGCAACTTGTTGCAGAAAACATGGATGAAGTATATTTGAATATTGGATACAGTACATTATTTTTAAGTATAGCCGTTTATTTGTGGCATATGAAAGACGAAAAGCAAAAGAACAATAGTTGAAAAAATGGGAGGTCAGAACCTCTCATTTTTCCTTTGAAGGAAATGATGTCGGAAATTTCGCTAATTTATTCTGCACAGCGATCCTGTACTCTATATTTAGAGCAAAACCCTGCTTGAAGCAGGGTTTTAAGCAATACATAGTATTTCCTTCATGTTGGATGGTTGCTTAGCTTAAGTACCTAATAACTTGTTTGGTTTTAAGAATTTATTCAGCTTCTTCAGTAGTTTCTTCTTCAGTTTCAGTACCTTCTTCAGTTTCGGTACCTTCCTCAGTTTCTGTTTCTTCAGTGTTTGTGTCTTCTGTTTCAGTATCCTCTGCGTTGTTACATGCAGCCATTAAAAATACAGCAAGTAATGATGCTCCAACTTTCAATAACAAGCTCTTATTCATTGATTATTCCTCCCATGTAACGAATGAGTGATTTTTTTTGAACCAGCTGGCTCAATCTAATAATAATTGAAAATGCGGGCATGTATACTCTTTTTACAAAAACTGTACATTTTCTTTAGAAAATTAAAATACAGATAAAATATGTTAACAAAATTTACAGTAAATTATTGTAAAGTCAGGTAGAAAGATAGATTCTAAGTTTTTTGATCAGTCGGTAGTCTTGCTTTATGATTCTTAGAAGATATACTATTTAAGGGCATTCAACATATTTCTTCCTGTAAGGGAGAGAATAATGATTAACATTCTTTTTAGGAGGATAAATATGAAAGGTAAGTCGAAAAAATTAAGTTATGAATCAGATGGAAAGATGGGGAAACAAAAGGAGAAGAAACACAAGAAAAAACAACAAGATGAAAAAGAAATCTTTTTTAATTCAACTCAGAATAGTGAATGAATAGTAGGATCAGGAGATTCCTTAAATGATAGAAGTTCAACCTCCTGCCAATTATCAAATTTAAAAGTATTTTGTGAATTGCGTAATAACACCCTGAATTCCTTCATAGGTGTTATTACGTATGTAATTAATCTTTTAAATAGTTTTCAAATCCCTCAGCTGTAGTTAAAGGTTTTAGATGTATTTTGCTTTATCATGCAAAAATATTTGAGTTCAAACAAAATGTTTGTTACGATTACCGTTGAACTGATAAAAGTTTACATTTGAACTCGGAGGGTGAATGATGGAGCGATTTACTCATAATGTAGGGGATAATATGATTTCTTACATGGACCAAGGTATAGGTCATTGTGTAGTATTAATTCATGGGTTTTGTGGTAATCACAATTATTGGAAGTATATCGTTCCACATTTAGTGAAAAAAAACAGAGTTCTTACAATTGATTTAAGGGGTCATGGGGAATCGAGTACCCCGAGGGATAGTTATGAAATAGCAGAGATGGCAGAAGATATTTCGATCCTTTTAAATTCTTTACAAATTGATCGTGCAACATTAGTAGGTCATTCATTAGGAGGATATATAGGTCTTGCCTTTGCAGAAAAACATCCTGAAAAACTTTCTGGCTTGGCTCTAGTGCATTCAACTGCGTTTCCTGATACAGAAATAGGAAAAGTAAACAGAGACAGGGGAATTCAAAAAATTACAGCTGAGGGGATCGTTCCTTTTGTTAATGATTTAATACCAAAGCTTTTTTCAGTCAAGAATGCAAATGAACGAAAGAATGAAATAGATTATGTGAAAAGCATTGGTTATAAAACATCTGATTATGGTGCAATATGTGCACTTGATGCGATGAAAAATAGACCTGATCGAAATGATGTGTTAAGAAGTCTCGAAGTGCCAGTTCTTTTAGTTGCAGGTAGAGAAGATCAACTTATTCCATTAGACCGTGCCTTTTCTGTTGAAAAACCAACTATAAATCATGTTGTGATTGAAGACTGTGGACATATGTCCATGCTTGAACAACCTGACCAATTAGTTGATGTTTTACTACATTATTTACAAACAATTACTGATAGTAAAAGATAATAAACTGTAGCCCCTCTCTAAACATTGTTTACATTGATTGAGGGGCATTTTTGTAATAATTTAGAATTTATATTCTTAAGGTAGTTTAGTTTAAGTGTATAAGAATAATAAAAGTTTCAAACATTAGGTCTTGGTGACAATTAAGTTCTTTATAACATAGTTTATTGTTTTAGCTGAGCTCTTTTAATAAATGTTAGTTCTTCCTCAATAAGACCGCATACGCCACATTGCACCTTATATTGAGGTCCATTATAAGCTACATGGAAGGGGTCTAAAGATGCTTGTTCTAATTCCTCAATAAGGTCTCCAGTTTGAGGATTTAATTTAACCGATTTAACATGTTGTTCAATAATATTAAACCGTGAACGATTTGTTTTGCAGTTTGGACATAAATAAGGGGTTGACATACGGATTACACCTCCTAGTATATTAAATACTAGCTTGTGCGATTTTGTGGGAAATATGTAAAAAAGCTATAATAAGTCACTATTCAAGCGATGTTAGAACCTTGCATAGTTTGGTTTTATAGCCTTTTTCTCATATATTTAATTGAATTCTTAAGCGTTTAATAGTTTATTAAATAAGGTGATGAAATTTTCCATATCTTGGTCACTAAAATCATTGAATTTTTGTAATAAGAAGTCAGTCTTCTTTTTTTCAAATAATTCTAATGTATTTTTACCCTCTTCAGTTAAATGAAGGTCAACAATTCTACGGTCTTGAACAGATCGAACACGCTGTATCCAGCTCTTTTCAATTAGAGAATCTGTTACTGCAGTAATGTGGGATGCTGATACATTTAGCATTTTTGATAAGTCTGATGACTTTCTTGAACCTTGTTCATAGAGTGTTTTGAGAATGAAAAACTCATTTCTTGACATTTCTTTATCGTAAACCTGGTTCATTTCTTGTCGTAATTTCTTATAAACATGTCGCATGAGTGCTTCCATTTCATACATTTTATCTTGCCGACTTTTCAAGCTAATTTCCTCCGAACCTACAATATATTCTTTTTTAAGACTAAGGAATCTTTATGATTGTGTCAAGTTATTTACAATTCAGGGGCTTTCCAATTGAAAATCAGTTTACTTTCATCCGTTTTATCTCTTGATATATAATATAGACAACCACTATAAAGGGGGCGTTACATAATGAGTAAGGACAAATTAGAATTAGCGACATTTGCTGGGGGATGTTTCTGGTGTATGGTACAACCATTCGATGAACTTCCAGGGATTGTAAGTGTGATATCTGGCTATACCGGTGGAGAAAAAGAAAATCCTACCTATGAAGAAGTTTGTTCTAATACTACAGGACATCTCGAAGCAGTTCAAATTACATTTCAGCCTGAAATTTTTCCATATGAAAGCCTATTAGAATTGTTTTGGCAGCAAATTGACCCTACAGATGCAGGCGGTCAATTTCACGATCGTGGGGAATCTTATAAAACTGCGATTTTCTATCATTCAGAGGAACAGAAACAGTTAGCTGAAAAATCAAAGCAATTACTAGAGGAAAGTGGAAGATTTTCAAAACCAATCGTTACAATGATAGTAGAAGCAAAGCCATTTTATCCAGCAGAGGGTTATCATCAAGATTTTTATAAAAAAAGTACTGCTAGATATAAGCAATATCGGACTGGTTCAGGTAGAGATAAATTCATTGAACAGTATTGGAAAGGCAAAGATCAACATGCATTAAAAGAAGTATTAAGCCCAATTCAATTTGAAGTAACACAAAATAACGGAACTGAGCCACCTTTCCGAAATGAGTTTTGGAATCATGAGGAAGATGGCATTTATGTTGATATTGTTTCTGGAAAACCATTATTTAGCTCGACAGATAAATATGATGCAGGTTGTGGGTGGCCAAGCTTCACAAAACCGATCGTGGAATTAGAAGTGATTGAGAAAATGGATACAACACATGGCATGCTTCGGACAGAGGTAAGAAGCAAGACTGCTGATTCTCATCTTGGTCACGTTTTTAACGATGGTCCAGGACCAAATGGACTTCGTTATTGCATTAATTCAGCTGCCCTAAGGTTTATTCCAAAAGAAGATCTTGAAAGAGAAGGATACGGGCAGTATACTCGTTTATTTGAATAATTGGTTATTAACGTAAATGAGGTGACTACAAAATTGTCTTATGATAAATTGTAAGATAATTGATTATGTGTAATATAATATAGACATTTGATTAAAAATACAGAGGGAGTTGCTGGAGATGACTGTTCTTGGCTTTGAACATGTAGGAATACAAGTAGCAAATATTGAAAGATCAATTACATTTTATCAAGAAGTTGTTGGATTAACGTTAATTGATCAATTTTTACATACTGATGGGGATAAAAAGCTTGCTTTTTTAGGTGTAAATGAGGAAATTATTGTTGAATTTATTGAGGGGTATAATGCCGATCTTCCTGCTGAAGGGAAGGTTCATCATGTTGCATTCAAAGTTGAAAATATTGAGAAGGAACAAAAGAGACTTGATGAAGCAGGTGTTGAATGGATTAGCAAAGATATTACAGTCCTTCCAAATGGCGCAAAATACATTTTTTTTAGAGGTCCTGATCAGGAATGGATCGAGTTCTTTGAAAAGTAAAAATCGTTTTACTTTGAGTTACACATTGTTGTGTAACTTTTTTTTCGTTTAAAATAGGCGAATGCACATGCAATACAACCCACCCATGACATAAAGTAAAGAGAAATCTAATATTAGGATAATAGGAGTGGATAAATATGCATTGCTACTATGATCACGGATATCCTTGTGGAAACGTTGGGTACGGTACTGGTAATAGCTTCGTTTTAATTGTTGTCCTTTTCATCTTGTTAATTATCGTAGGTGCGGCTTACGTACGATAAACAAACTAATGGCTTAGAGCTCCATATAGGGGCTCTTTTTTTCGATGGATTTATTTAGAATTAGGCTAAGGGTTTCAATCTACCCATTAAAAAGCTATAATAAAAAAATCTTGTCTATGGGGGAATGAGACTTGAAGTCCTTTTATCATTATTTAATGAAATATCGTCATCCTAAGCCAAAGGATGATATTGCAAAATTTGCAAATGATGCATATCTTGATCATGGTTTTCCTAGAAATTCTGATCGCTATGATGAGTTAAGCTCATATTTAGAGATGAATGGGCATTACTTAAAAAGTATGTCAGTATTTGATGATGCATGGGATCGTTATCAAAATGAAATCCTAAAACAAATATAAATATCAATAAAAGACATAAGGCCATCTTTGACAAGACACTTTATGTCTTTTTACTTTCAAAAAAAAATTTCCGTTTTTGAAAACTAATTTTTTATTTAGAAGGCAGTTTATATAAACTACCGCCTTTTTGAATGGACGAACTATCAATTTCATCTTCTTATCCAAAAAGTGCCCATGACGAAATAAGAAATACAGCATATACTATCCTATCCTTCATAATCACGACAAAGGAGAGATGGGCGATGAAAAATAGACCAAAATATAAAATAGGGGACATTGTCGTGATTATTATGTATGGAACAGTTGGGACAATTACGAAGCTACATCAAGTTGACCAACACTTTGTGTACGAAGTAAATCATAGTGAAATTTTATACTTTGAAAGCGCTCTTCAATTATATTCCGATTATGATGGTTCAGTAATCGAAACGGAACAGATTAGCATTGATGTTCTTTATCAAATTGGAGATATAGTCCTGGTTAAAGGATATGGTAGTTCATTATTCCGAATCGTGGGCATTAGAACAGAGGTTTGGCGATATGCTGATGATGGATGGGAAGAACTAACATATGAATTGACAAGGATGTCTGATGGTGAATGGCTGGAAGCTACCGAAGATGAGATGAGCCTAATGATAAGTAATCAAGACGCTGAAACATTTATGCAACAACTTCATCTTAATAACACGAAAACAGATACAGGTCGATATTTTAAAGCAATGATTAGTAATCATATTAGTTCAGATACCGATGAAGTAGGAAATGGGCTACAGGAGCAGAATAAAATGATTGATGAATTACTTGATATCTACAATGATTATAAGGCACTTTATCAAATGTTTGGAGAGCCTGAATATAAAGAAATGATGGATTTAATTTTAAAAAGTCTTCGAAGATATCGAGAAACGGATAGTAATAATTAAAAAAAACAGGTAATTAAGAGAAAGCAAAAGTATGGTATGCAAAAAACAATCATCCCGAGAAATAATCCTCTAATTAAAAATTGTAATAGCTTGTCAAATCCTGGTCCATCAATAAACTGAAGAATATTGTGATTTGATCTTCTTTCTTTTTCAATTATTCCATTCTGATAATCCGCTTTTAACATACTATCCACTCCTAATTAAGAATGCTTGTCCACTTAAATCTATCTATATGAGAGAAAACCTTCTTTATTCCAGTTTCTATATATATTATTTATTTTTTAAGGTTTAACAGGCTTAAAACTCCGACTTTATGATTCAGGAGATGCTAAGAAAATAGGATGTTGGTAACTGTCCATAAAGATCTGTTAAGTCTTGTTTTAATTAAGATTAGCCTTTAATGAAAAATTAAATGTTTTAAGGTGACATATGTCCTTTTACAAGGACATAAACAATAAAAGGGGGGCGATATTGTGAAGGAAATTGAAGTGATTATTGATACAGAGGAGATTGCGGAGTTCTTTTACAATGAGCTCACAAAAAGAGGGTATGTTCCTGGTGAAAGTGAGCTAGAAGAACTAGCGGATATTACGTTTGATTACCTTCTAAACAAATGCATTATTGATGAAGATTTAGATTTTGAGAATGAAGATTAATAGTTAATAACATTGAGGCTGACTGAATAGTGGAACGTCTGAATTCTAATCACTATGTATTTTGGTTGAAACCCCATAATACTGAATGTGTGAAAAAGGACTGATACTAAGTCAGTCTCATTTGTATGTTCAAATTACGTTTCTATCGATCTAAATATAATCTAGAATTATTTTTTCTAGACGATACTAGCCAATCTTGTGTTTAGTTAACTTTAATTTACCAAGCGCCAATAACATGTTTAAATCACGTTTGACATCCTTTGTTATGTCTGTTTCATTCATCGTTATGCCAATTTCGAAAGATTTTATTTGAGCTATATCTGTAAACCAATCTTGTTTTGTAGGAAATGAATGTGATACATCGTTCCATGCATGTGGCAATGAAGGACTATAGATCTTATGAACATGATGATTATCCTTTGTATATAAATGTGGCCAATAGTCACTTCTTGAACCACTATGGCCAAAGTAATTGGCAAAGCTATATATTGAATTATATTGATGCTTAGAAAACAGAATTGAATACAGCTGCTTTCCAATTTGAATTCGTTCAGACACTGAGGAAAATTCATGAACTTCAATTCCTGAAAGTTTATAATACCTTAAAAATGGATATCGTTTATAAGGGAATATTACATGTGTAAGACCCATTTTTTCCTGCAAAACATATGGTAATGTATGAAAGATTTTATTTTTCGTTGTTTGCGAAGACATTAAGTGTTTTTCTACATAATTTTGTTCATTTGTAATGAGAGCTAAGGTTAATAAGCTAGAATTTGAGGACGAAAGAAAGTAGTTCCAGATAGGAATCATAAATTTTGAAATATGAAAAGCGGGTAGTAAGTGAAAGTATGATCTGTTTTCATTCTTGCTTTTTTCGTATAAAAGTAATTGGGGATATGCATCATAAAAAATTAGCGCATTTGCTCTCTCTAAAAAGTCGAACATTATCTGCCTTTTCTCATTGTCAAAAAAATGGCTGACCAACGAGCTTTTTAAGTCGGTCATACTGTATCCACCATTACGAGACACCATATGAGCAAGAAATGACCAATGAATTTCTTTATGTTTGGAAAAAAAACGGAGATATGCTTCTGTTCTAGTTAAATTATTAACATTATGTTGTTCTGTTTCCTTGTAAATTTCTCTAATTAAATTACGCTCAGTTTGTGTTGTGAAGACAGGAGTTAGATTATTTAATGATTGATTTATCTCTTCGTAAAGCTTTATCCGTTCAGATTCTTGTACTGTAGGGTATTCCTTTGGATTCGGAGCAAATGTTTTTAATAGTCCCAACATGTAAGCCATCCTTTGTATTTATACTTTTATTGTAATGTTAAAAAATGACTGTTGCTAAAAATTCACGATATAATTGATGTATTATTGTATGTAAAAGTGAAACCTTTGTTCTTTTAATTCGTATATATAAACATAAAGCAGAAAAGAGGGATAAAACATGTTACGCAAAATACTTAAATCACTCATATCAAGTAAAACTTCCCATTCCCATAATCGTTATAGCTCAAGTGATTTTAAAAAACGAAAATCAGGCTATAATCATCCATCTAAATATGGCCATCAATATTATAAGAAAAAGCATAAATCAAGTGGTTTCTTTAGTTCCTATAGTAGCTAAATGAAGAGGATTTACTCAAAGCTAATAGAAGTTAGTGAAAAACCTTTAAAGACTGCAGAACTTATTGGTGGGAAATATATTGTTGTAAATTTGCTCGGAAAAGGAAGCTATGGTTACACGTATTTAGTGAATGATCAACAAGGAAATCTTCTTGTATTGAAACAATTACGGAAGTACAAAATGCTTGAAGAATCAGGTCGGAATTCATTTAAACGTGAGGCAAATATATTAAAAACTTTAAATTGTTCAGCATTTCCGACCTTTTATGAACATTTTGAAGAGAATAACAAACAATTTATTGTAATGGAGCATAAAAAGGGAAGTACATTTGAAGAAATAATCTTCCGTGAAAACATTTCATATACTGAATCTTCAGCTTTCAATGAGCTTTACCATATCTTACATTTGGTAAAATATATTCATGAACTCGGGTTTATACATCGGGATTTAAGAATTCCGAACATACTAAAAAATGATAAAGAATACTTTATTATTGATTTTGGACTTGCAAGAAAGCTAGAAGATCAAACAAGTCTAATTGAGAAAAAAGTCAATCATCTCGAAAAGCAATTGTACCGGGAAATTGCCTTTAAAAGTGATTTTTACGCTTTAGGACATTTTTTATTGTTTTTACTTTATTCGTCTTTTGAACCAATTTCTAAGAAAAAAAGAAGCTGGGAAGAAGAATTACAACTTACACCCATCGCAAAAAAAGTATTAAGAAAAATGCTTCAACTGGATGAACCGTATGCAGAGGTCCAATTATTAATAAATGATGTAAAAGAATGCATTTAAACGGAGGAGAAAGTTATATGTCATTTTTTAACAAGGTTTTGGCTAGTATTGGAATTGGATCAGCTAAGGTAGATACAAAGCTTTCCCAATCTTCAATTAAAGTAGGAGAGGAAGCAGAAGGAATTGTTGAGATTAAAGGTGGTAGCATCGAACAAAATATTGATGAAATCTACTTAACTATCAATACTACATATGAAAAAGAATCTGATGATAAAATCATTCATAAACAAGCTGTTATTTCAACAATTAAGCTAAATGAGCCCTTTGTTATAATGCCAGAAGAATTAAAAACCATTCCTTTTAAAATTAAAATCCCGATGGATACTCCAATAAGTACCGGTTCCTCAAAAGTTTGGATTCAAACTGGAGTAGATATAAAAGGCTCAGTTGATCCAACAGACCGCGATATGATTGACATTTTGCCAAGTGATATGGTCGAGGAAGCAATGAGCGTATTTTCACAACTCGGTTTTAAATTAAGAAAGGTTAAAAATGAAGCAGCTCCCTATAAAATTCGTAAAAGGTTACCGTTTATTCAAGAATTCGAGTTTGTTCCAACTTCAGGTCCTTATTATGGTAAATTCGATGAGATTGAGTTGATCTTCTTTCAAATTGATGAAACTAAACTAGAAGTAATTATGGAAGTGGATCGTCGCGCAAGGGGACTAGCAGGTTTGTTCTCAGAAGCATTAGATATGGATGAATCATTGATTCAATTTACCATACAAGATTATGAACTTCCTACAATTAAAGCTACCTTCAATGATGTACTAATGAAGCATAGTTAAACAATTATAGAGTGGAAAATAACAACTATTATTAAAAATGGAGATGATTAGATGTTTAAAAAATTAGCTGCTGATGCATTAGGATTATCTGATATTGGAACAATTATTCAGCCTTCAGATTATGATAAAACGGATGCTGATGACTATGTTATGCATGAAGATAATGAAAAAATCTACTTTTTAATAAAAACAAAAGCTGATGAATATTGCTTCACGAACCTTGCTGTTATACACGTAGATGGAGCTAGTGCGGCATCATCTAAAAGAACATTGAATCGATATCCATATTCTCAACGTAAAATTTCAGGAGTTGCGCTTGAAACAGCTGGAAAGATCGATATGGATGTAGAAATAAAATTTTCAATTGGTAGTGAAACATTTGATATTGATGTAAGAAAAGATCAAATTGAACAATTAAAAGATCTATACAAAGCGCTTATCCGTATTTCTGAAATAACCTTCGAAAATGAGATTATGTTAAATATGGCAACACAAAGTTTAGATAAGGCCGTAGCAGTTCTACAAAATGCTCGAACAGATGATAATAATCTTTCAGATACATACAAAGGGCTTACTGAATTCGGTTTTAATTGGCTATCTTCCGCTCGTGAACAATACCATGAGAGAGACTTTGGTGAAGTATTTGAGAAGTACATTAATAACTAATAGTTGCACTTTCATAATAAAACGTTGTACGAAGGCTGACATGATTTTTAGTCAGTCTTTTTGATATAGTTAATTCCAGAAATGTAAGTAAAGCAACAACTTGTTTAATGAATAATTATTCTTGCTAAAATGCATGTTTCGTTTGAACGATATATAGTTATTTCTCTATTAAGATGTACATCAATATTTTGCTCATGAAATTTGATCAAGTTATGGAAACTAGGTTTTGAGGAAAAAAGGTTTAAGGTTGAGGTTTGCTAGAAAAGATGGTAACAAAATCATAGGTTGATGTGGTTACCGTAATTGTGGTAACCCTCACTTCATATCTGAATAAGGGATTGTATTGAAGTCTATTGCGAACCTCTAAACTTTGCTTCTAAAGAATCCTTAGATAAAGCAATAATGCAGGATTTATAGTTGAAGGATTGTTAAGATAGGCAATATTAGAATGGGAAATTATGTGGTGTAATATGCTCGTAGGTAAGAGAAGATTATATTAAAATCAATTTAAGGTAATCTTCACGTTGAAAGGTGATGATAATAGATGAAAGATTATGCTAAGCTACCTTTATTTATTATTACAGGTGCTAGTGGGAGTGGTAAAACGACAATAGTGCCACATCTTCGAGAACTTTTACCTGAATTTGATGTATTTGATATAGATGAAGAATTACTCACTAATGCCGTTGGGGATTGGCAAATAGTAAAAAATATTTGGATGAGAATTGCTAGTCATATTGCAAAAAGTAATAGAATGACTATTTTGTGTGGAACTCAAATGCCTTGGGAAATTAAAAAGTGTGAGGATTATAAAGAATTTAGTCAAATTTTATTCCTAAACCTCCATTGTGACGATAGAGTTCGTGAAAAACGTTTGCTTGAAAGAGGCTGGTCAAATGAACTTATAAAGGAGCATAATCAATTTGCGAAATGGTTAATAGAGAATGCAGATAAAGAATATGAACCACCAATGGTTATGATCGATACATCAAATACGAGTGTTAATAAGGTTTCAATAAAGGTAAAGGATTGGGTTGAAAAATATGCAAGGTAGAGATCTAACTTACATTTTTTTGTCAGGGTTTTTAGCTATATCTCAACAACAGACCAGTTCTTTGTGTAAAGGAGAGGAATGCTTTTGATAAAGTGGTTTATTGTATCACTATTCATATTTCTACTCTGCGCTATTATTTATCCCTATGAGGTAATAGGTTCTTTAGATAATAATGTAACACTTTTTTTCGAAAAGGTTCGTTCACCGTTATTGAATGATGTGTTTTTATTCATATCGGATATCGGATCGATTAAATACATGTTGCCAATTTGTTTTGTTATTGCGGTTATATTACTTATTAGACGGAAGGTTATAGATGTCGTTTTTTTATTTGTCATGCTTTATAGTGTAAGGCAGCTAAATTATCAGCTTAAAGAGCAATTTTTAAGAGAACGCCCTTCTTTTAATGCAGTATATGAAGCGGCACATTATAGCTTTCCAAGCGGTCATTCAATGAATTCCATGGCAGTTTATAGCTTTATTTGTTATCTATTAATTCGTTATTTGAGTAATACAAATAAACAAAATAAGACTTTATTAATCAGTACGATAACCTTAATTTTTTTAATTGGATTAAGTAGAATATATTTGGGTGTTCATTACCTTACTGATGTAGTTGCAGGATTTAGTGCAGGTTTTGTGTGGTTTATTGTTTTAACAACAATAATAGCTAAAATAAATCAGTTGTTCGACAAAAAAAGATTGTTTTAGATAAAGGGATTTTCTCCATGAATAGCCAATTTAAGTAGTATATAATGCTGACTTACTTGGAGGGAGAAATGTGGTTTATTCTTTATTGGTTAAAAAACGATTAAATGCATATGATATTACGATTTTTCAAACTCCTAAGTTTGGAGACAAGAAAGGGTATGAAGCTGTCTATCGGTGTTTTCTAGAAGGGAATAGACATAATGATGTATTAGAAAAGGCTTTTCAAACCTTTAATGTAGCAGACCGAATGCCCCCAGATTATCAGGCACGATATGTATGTACAGGTGATATATTATTAATTGATGAGGGGAAAAAAGGACAATTTTACTATAAGCTTCATCCAGAAGGATGGAAACAAATAAATCGTATTCACGTAAGGTGAGGCTGACAGTTTATTAAAACTGTCAGCTTTTCTAATCCTATATTAATGAGATTCTTGATTATGTCCAGGACCATTTTTTCGCTTTGCTGAAGATTCTTCCTTACCATGAGCAATTTCCTCAGCGCCAGTTACTTCTGGTGGAATATGATTATTCTTTTTAGGTGTAATTCGATTACGATGCTTTTTACCCATTTAATTTACCCCATTTCATTTGTGTTGTTATTATTGTGAGTTTTTTGTTTTTTTGATTTTTTTGATGCTTGAGGGTGTGATCTGTTTCGAGAACCTGGATTTGTTTCATTTGCATGCTGTACAGCTTGTTCTAGTTTCTTTTTCAAATTTTTCCCCTCCTAAATAGATTTACTTTTATATCATTTCCCTCCTAGCTTAAGATAAAGCTGTAAAAAAATGATTAGCATAAAATTAATTATGTATTTGAAAAGGTGTTACAATATCCCTATTTTCTCTCGGGGAAACTTTTATTTGGATTATTTCTTATGGTATAGTAAATTGACTCTTTAGTTACATTTGAATAGGAGGGAAAAGTAAAATGAGTGTACATATTGGTGCAAAAGAGAATGAAATTGCTGAAACGGTATTACTACCCGGTGATCCATTACGTGCAAAATATATTGCAGAAACGTTTTTAAATGATGTGACTTGTTACAATGAAGTAAGAGGAATGCTTGGCTTTACTGGGACATATAAAGGAAACAGAATTTCTGTGCAAGGAACGGGTATGGGAGTTCCGTCAATCTCTATATACATAAATGAGCTTATGCAGAGCTATGGTGTACAACAGTTAATCCGTGTGGGAACATGTGGTGCGATTCAAAAGGATGTAAAAGTGCGGGATGTCATATTGGCAATGAGTGCTTCAACTGATTCGCAAATGAATCGCTTAACATTTGGTGGGGTTGATTATGCACCTACAGCTAACTTTGATCTTCTTAAAAAGGCCTATGATACAGGACTTGAAAAAGGATTAAATCTTAAAGTAGGTAATGTATTTACAGCAGACATGTTTTACAATGATAATGCTGAATTAGAAAAATGGGCACAATATGGTATCCTAGCAATCGAAATGGAATCAGCAGCCCTCTATACACTAGCTGCAAAATATGATCGTAAAGCTCTTTCTGTTTTAACAGTAAGTGACCATATATTAACAGGTGAAGAAACAACTTCAGAAGAGAGACAAACTACATTTAATGATATGATCGTCGTTGCACTTGATGCAGCTATAAAGAAAGATTAACGTGTGCACCAGCACACGTTTTTTTGTGCTATAAACTACTCTTGTAATGCAGAAATTGTCGATAATATTTGGCAAGTAATGAGTTTAAATATTTAGGTATAAAGGTAAAGATGTGAGTAGGAGCTAATAATCATTTATTTCGAATGTAATTTAATGATAAAATAAGTAATGTTATTGATTTTAGGGTAGGGTGGTAATATGTCGCATTATGTAAAAATAAGTATGATTTTGTCTCTTACTGTAACACTTACAGCTTGCACAAGCTTCTCACTTCCAAATGGGATGCCGTTTAGCGGAAATCATGAGGGGCAGGATATAAAACAGTCGGGTCAAAGAAGTGAAATAGAAAATAATTTAGTTATATCAGAGGAAAAGCAAATTGATGAAGATTTTCTATTAGAGTCAAACTTTTTTAATGTTGTAAAACAAGTAGACGGAGATAAAATAATTGAAAATCCGACAAATATTCTCTCAATGGTAAATAAAGAATATACTTTACCAGAGGAATATGAGCCAACAGACTTGGTTGCTCCAAACGTTGAATTTTCATTTGGTGAAGAGGATATACCGAAACGATATTTAAGACAAGAGGCAGCACAAGCTTTAGAGGAATTATTTTCCATAGCTAAAAATAATGGTATTGAATTACTTGCTGTATCTGGGTTTCGATCATATTCAAGACAACAAGGGATATTTAATGTTGAAAAAGAAGATAAAGGTGAAGAACAGGCTCTACATGCAGTTGCTCTTCCAGGTCAAAGTGAACATCAAACAGGTTTAGCAATGGATGTTACGAGTAGAAGTGTAAATCTTGAAATAACTGAGGATTTTGGTGAGTCAATAGAGGGTAAATGGGTCAAAGAGAATGCACATAAAGCAGGTTTTATTATCCGATACCCAAAAGGAAAAGAATCCATTACAGGATATCAATATGAGCCTTGGCATTTACGTTATGTTGGAAAAGAAAAGGCAGCGATAATCTACAAGAACGGGCTCACTTTAGAAGAGTATTTTCAAAAGGTGAAAAAAATATAGCGGAGATTAGTTTATGTTAGATAAAATGGACCATATAAAACAGGATTTGAGGATCCTTTTCATTGGATTTAATCCTAGTCTTGTATCTGGAGAAGTGGGACATCATTATGCAAATAAGCATAATCGTTTTTGGAAAATATTATATGAAGCAGGTATAACTGTTCGACAGTATAAACCAGAAGAAGATTTTACGTTGCTAAACAACGGGATTGGATTTACGAATATTGTCTCACGGCCATCAAGAGCTGCCGAAGAAATCACTTCTGAAGAATATAAAGTAGGAAGAATTATTCTACGGCAAAAAATAGATGAATATAAACCTAAAATAGCCTTTTTTGTAGGGAAAGGTGTTTATCTTCAATATAGTCAAAGAAAAAAGGCAGACTGGGGAAAACAAGAGCACAGTATTGTAGAAGGAGTCATTGATTTTGTTGCACCATCCTCAAGTGGATTAGTTAGGATGAGAATCGATGACATTATTTCCATTTATAAAGACGTAACTAAATACTGCCAATGTTAGTAGTAAAGGGAAGGCTGTAAGCCTTCCCTTTTTGAAGTATAGTTTTTCAATTAGCTAGTTCTTAATATCTTAATACTCTTGAAGTCTAAAGGTAAACTGCAAATGAAAAAAGCGTTAGCGTCTATTTACCAGAAAAATAAACCAGCTAAAGCGATCCCAGTAATAAATCCTAAACCAATCCCATATGGGTATCCATAACCGTACCCGTAACCACCATAGAAACCAAGACCATATCCACCTCTTTGTACCATAGGCTCGATAAAGACTTTATTATTCGAAACTCTACAAATTCTCCCTACATGTACACGACCATTTCTATCATTAATCCTAACAACCTTTCCGTTATAGCGACAACATAAATTATAATAGTGTTGTGACATGACTTTCCCTCCCTTACGCTCATTTAACATATCTTATGTGAAATGAACAGTAAGAGATTGTACGCTAAACCTAGCTATAATAAATTGAGTAAGCTTAATTGTTACGCTTTTTACGAGCAAAAAATACACAATAAGAAAGTTTATTAGCGTATTTTATTGTTAGTCTTTCATGTTCAGAAAGAAGTATGAAAGCGTGATCGGGAATTGATTTAATTGGGCTAAATTCTGTGGTAGGTTCATTATCATCAAAAGTAAGATCTAGCTGTGATAAATGCTTATAAATTGGTAGCTCATATTCAGTAAATAGATTATTCCATTCACTTATGGAATATATATGTTCACATCCGTAAAATGCTGTAAGTTCTAATTCTTCCTCTGTTGTAAGCGGGGCATTTCGAATCATCTCAATCGCGACCACTATACCTCCTGGCTTTAATATGCGTGAAAGTTCCGGTAAAGTGTTTGGAAGCGAGGTGAAATTCAATACAGATTCACATAAAATAAGATCATACGTATCGTTAGGAACAGTCGTATGTGAAAGATCTTCATTCATATAAGGTATATCAAAATTTAAGTTGAGGTTTCTATTTTTTGCATGTTCAATCATTTGTGTGTTAATGTCCAACCCAGTTATTTGATAACCTAATTGGTGCAAATAGCTTGTCGTTTGTCCTGTTCCACAACCAGCGTCAAGTATCGTACTATCTAATGGGAATTGTTCACTTTCAAAAATTTTTTTTGTTAGCATTATTCCACCGGGATGTGCACCACCGATACCTAATAAAGATAACAGATTTAAATAATTCATTGAATACCTCCATTCAGTTCCCTAAACTTAAATTATGCGGGAACAAAAGGACAGGTGCTTAGATACAGCTAAAAATGCAATGTCTCTCATAAATTTTATTTAATTTTGGAGTAATCATTTGATGAATTTCAGCTTTGTATATCGTTTGAAGCGAATATTTTACATGTAAAGTATTTAAAAAATGATCGACACAATCATTTATATAACTTGAAATTTGATTTTTATAAAAAAATGCTTTCGATTTAATTTTATTATCAATATCTTCTATTAATAAAAACGAAAAATTAATCATTGCTAAATCAGTTTTTCCAATGTATTCTGCTAGTTGCATGGTACATTACCTCCTGAATTTACATTCGTGTAATAAACTTTACAATTAATTAATGAAAAAGTATCGGGCAATTTGTCGAAATGAAAAAATAAATTACTGTTATAACTATTCAACACTAAAAAAAACCGTTCTAGATAAAACGATGGATTTATTTAAGCATAGTACTAAACCCAATAGACTACATAATTTCTTATATGATTTAATTATAAAAACGAACCTTTTCCTCATAATTGTTGACGTTTTAATTTACCTTAGACATAATAGGTACATACATAAAGGTGGTGTAATTGTTACAGTGAAAAAGAGTAGATTGTTCATTTGGATTATTGTTACAGCAATTGTTACTGCGGGTATTACATACAGTATTGTTAAACCTAAAGAGGTAAGTATTGCTGGTAATGGAGACCCTTTCCAAAAGTTAAGATCAACGTATGATATTTTACAAAAGGGTTATTACAAAGATATTGATACAGACAAGCTTGTGGAAGGGGCAATTAAAGGGATGGTTGAATCCCTAGAAGACCCATACTCTGTTTATATGGATGTTGAACAAGCGAAGAGTTTTAGTGAAAATATCTCATCTTCATTTGAAGGAATTGGTGCTGAAATTCAAGAAAGTAATGGTACTATTTTGATTGTTTCTCCTATAAAAGGGTCACCTGCTGAAGAAGTTGGATTAAAGCCAAAAGATGTCATTCTAAAAGTTGATAAAGAGTCAATTGAAGGCCTTTCAGTCAATGAAGCAGTAATGAAAATTAGAGGTGAAAAGGGTACAAAAGTCAATCTTGTTGTCAGACGTGAAGGGGTAGGCGAGTTGAATTTTACAATTACCCGTGACACAATCCCATTAGAAACAGTTTATTCGGAGGTTATTGAGGATAATATAGGTAAAATTCAAATTACCAAATTTTCCGAAACTACAGGTGAAGAATTAGCAAAAGCGTTAACAGATTTACAAGAGGAAAAAGTAGAAGGGTTAATTATAGACCTGCGCCAAAACCCAGGTGGATTAATGGATCAAGCCTTAGCTATGTCGGAACTATTTGTAGCGAAGGGGGAAAATATCCTTCAAGTAGAATATAATAATGGTTCTAAAGAAGTGTATAAATCAGAGAATGAGGCAGCAATTGACTTACCAATAACCGTTTTGATTGATGGTGGAACTGCAAGTGCTGGCGAAATCATGGCTGCAGCATTACATCAGTCAGCAGGAATTCCTTTAGTTGGTGAAAAAACCTTTGGAAAAGGAACAGTCCAATCAGCTGAATCATTTAAAGATACATCATCAGTAAAATATACAACTGCAAAATGGCTAACTCCTGATGGTACTTGGATTCATGAAAAAGGGATAGAGCCACAAATAAAGGCAGAACTTCCTGCCTATGCAAACTTACCTTTTATTAATCCAGAAATTGTTCTTAAAAAAGGTGATTCTAAAACTGAAGTAAATGCAGCTCAACAAATGTTAAAAGCATTAGGTTATGAAGAAGTTAGTGTAGAAGGCTACTTTGATGATAGTACTGAAAAAGCAGTTAAAGATTTTCAAAAGCAACATAAACTTACAGTGGATGGTAAAATAACTGGTGAAACCACAATGAAAATCATGGAACTGATTCAAAGTAAATTACAAGAAAATGATACACAGCTTGAAAAGGCGATATCTGTACTGAAAGAAAAGATGTAACCAAACTTATGAATTAAAGACAGTATGCTTTCCTTGCATAAATTCTTGCAAGGAAAGGGATCTGTCTTTTTTAATTAGTCTCTGTTAAAGCTCACTGTTGATTTTGGCACCTTGTTGATTGGAGCGGATATGTGAGACTCCTGCGGGAGTGCGAGTCCAAGGGAGACCCCACAGGTGCAGAGCACCGAGGAGGCTCCCGGACCGCCCGCGGAAAGCGAACGCCTGCAGCGGAAATCAACAACCAAGCTTAACAGAGCCTTTAATTAAGGCTGTTTTCGCAAACTTTGTTGCTTTTAAAATAGTATTGGGTTGGTTGATTGGCGCTCCAGGATGCTCGCTTTCCGTGGGGCGGGCGATGAGCCTCCTCAGCGCGAAGCGTCTGCGGGGTCTCACCTGTCCCGCTACTCCCACAGGAGTCTCGCACCTTCCGTACCAATCACCCTAATCAGTTTTGTTCAAAAACAACAATCTTTTAGAAAAGAGCCTTAATAAAAAAAATTATAGCCAAGTAGATACTTGTTCAAGGTCCAAGCGGTTGCTTTGATGTGCTGGTTTAACTGCTTTTCCAATGGTAATCAACATTATCGGTACGAATCTTTCTGATATGTTAAATTCTTTTATAAATTGTTCTTTATTAAAGCCACCTATGGAACAAGTATCATATCCTTTTGCTTTAGCTGTTAGCATTACTTGCATGGCTGCTAAGGAAGCATTTAAAAATGCTGCATCTCTAGCAAATGCTTTATCAGTATAGGCACGACTTATTTGACCTGCTAATGTTTCTTTAATTTCAGGTGTAATATAGCCAGCTTCTACTAATGGATCATATACTAAATCAGTATTATTATTGGCTTCAAGGTCACCTAAAATCGCGATAACTGCAGATGACTCAACGATTTGACTTTGATTATAAGCGACAGGAAGTAACTTTTGCTTTGACTCTTCGCTCTTAAAAACAGTAAAATGCCAATGCTGCAAGTTCCATGCTGATGGTGCCTTAGTTGAATAGGTTAAAATCTCAGATAATTCTGCTTCTGATATTTTAACTTTAGGATCGTAGTGACGTACAGATGCTCGATTATTAAGAACTGTAAATAGATCTTCTGCGTATGTTGTTGTACTCATGTGAAAAGCCTCCTTGGTTGAATTTGCTGTATATTTCTTTTATACTAAAAGTTATATACTTACTTTTTGTAAGTTCTTTCACATAACATATAATAGTTGATGTGATAAAATGAGTCAAGAAATTAAAACAAGGGGCGATAATTATGAAGATCAATCTTTGTCCGAAAATGGAATCTGCCTTTCGTCTTTTAGGTAAACGATGGATTGGTATCATCATTCATGTTTTATTAGATGGTCCTAAAAGATTTAAGGATCTGACAGAGATTATCCCTAGTATTAGTCAAAAGATGTTATCTGAAAGGCTAAAAGAGTTGGAAAATGAAGGTCTTTTGGAAAGGATTGTTTATGATGAAACACCTGTGAAAGTAATTTATCAATTAACTAAAAAGGGTAAACACTTAGAAGGTGTTATGAACGAAGTTGGAATCTGGGCTAACACATATTGTACTCCTGAGGAGGACTGATTGTATGTCTAAAACAGTTATCGTGACTGGAGGATCAAAAGGAATAGGGAAAGAAATTGTTTCTCAATATGCTGTGAAAGGATATAAAGTCATTATAGCTGATATTGATGAAGACACAGGTAAAGAATTAGAAAAGGAATACCAAGCTCAATCCTTACTCGTCAGCTATATAAAAGCAGATGTATCACAAGTATCAGACATTGAAACTTTGATGCGAGAAACAATCTTACGATATAATACAATTGATATACTTATTAATAATGCTGGTATTTCAAAATGGGTTTCACCATATGACATAACGGTTGAAGAGTGGGATTCAGTTATCTCAACAAATTTAAAAAGTGTGATGTTTGCATCTAGAGAAGCTGCTAAATATATGAAAAAAAATCAATACGGTGGAAAGATCATAAATATTGCTTCAACAAGAGCGATTATGTCTGAGAAAAACTCGGAGTCTTATGCTGCTACAAAGGGTGGAATAATTGCAATAACACATGCTCTGGCAGCCTCACTTGGAGAAGATAACATTCAAGTCAATGCGATTTCTCCTGGGTGGATTGAAACGGGTGATTATCAATTATTAAGGGAAATTGATCATACACAGCATTTTTCGAAAAGAGTTGGTAAACCAATTGATGTTGCAAGGGCATGTTTATATTTAACGATGGATGAAAATGATTTTGTAACAGGTACAAATCTTGTTATTGACGGTGGAATGACTAAAAAGATGATTTATGAGGACTGATTTTTCAGGCATTGCGTTTATGATTAACAAATTTAAACTAATTACCTAAAACATAGATATTAGCCCACTCAATATTTACTTTTATGAATACTTTTTAGTGTAGGTAAATATTAGAGGAGGAAATATAATGTCACCTTATATGATGCGAAATAATATTCATAGACCATACCCTGGTGGAAGATTCTTTTTTGGTGGTCCGTTTGTGGGCGGTTTGCTTGGTGGTTTAGTCGGAAGTGCGATTTTTAGACCGAGACCACCATTTTATCCACCTTATCCACCTTATCCTTATGGTGGAAATCCATATGGTTATGGGTATGGGTATGGTAGTAGCTATGGCTATCCATATGGCGGGGGGTACCCATATTAACAATCTTTTATCTCGTATGACTCGCACCATCAAAAATGAACGGAATTTTGAATTTCACTGAGAGCTCTCCTTCCATTAGGGGTTAAATAAGTTCCTTAAAATCAAAAGAAACTACCTATCTGTAGGTAGTTTCTTTTGATTTTGGCTCTTTTCTGTTGCTTTAAAGCGAGTGTGGTTTTGTATTATTAGTGGGTTAATTTCTATATTAATAGGAAATATCTACTTCTGAAATACTATGGTCATGTAACCTAATAAATTGTATTTCAAGGCAGCCTTCAATAAACCTAGCTTTTGCTCCTTTCCTTTTTACTGGAGATGGAAGCAAATATTTATTTTGATCTGATTGATTTGGGTAGTTGTGAACAATTAATTGATGGTTTGTATGCTGTATTTTAATCTTTCCAACATCGTCTTTAGAAACAGGTAGTTTTACATATACAAAATCGTTTGTTTCAAAAATTTCTGGCGACGATTTTTTGGCAGTGTTTCCTCTTTTTTCATTTTGAGTAAGTTCTCCTTGAAATGGAAAGCTTTGAGTGAAATCTTCTCCAAAAACATTTTTCATTACTGATTGTATATAGTTTTCAACTTCCTTTGGATTCATTTTATTAATGTGTTGAGTAAATCCCTTTTGATCGAATGGGAATTGTTTATTCCAAGGAAACATTTTTTCACATCCTTAATGATGAAGATAGTTATTAACATGATATGCAATGTAAAAGAAAACGGTTAGCAATGCTTATATCTTGTAGGACATGAACTTTCAAGTTTATAATGAACGTTAAGTGCATAAGAAGTGAGGTTATAGAAGTGAATACATCAGCAGGAAATACATACAAACAAGGACTTATTTATACAGCGGGATCATATTTACTTTGGGGGATATTACCTTTATATTGGAAAATGATTGAAAATGTATCAGCAGAAGAGATACTAGCACACAGAATATTTTGGTCATTTTTATTTATGCTCATTTTACTTTCTTTAAATAAAGAATGGAAAAATATAATAGTCGCAAGTAAGAGGATGATAAAACAACCGCTATTATTTCTTTCATTAGTTTTCTCATCTTTACTAATAAGCATAAATTGGTTTGTATACATATGGTCTGTTAATAATGAACATATGATTGAGGCAAGCTTAGGATATTATATAAATCCTTTAATAAGTGTCCTTTTAGGAATGATCTTCTTTAAAGAGAAGTTAAATTTTTGGCAAAAGATGTCCTTCGGTGTTGCGGCAATTGGTGTTATGATCATGACAATTCATTATGGGGAAATTCCATGGGTAGCATTAACTTTAGCATTAAGCTTTGGATTGTACGGGTTGACGAAAAAGCTGACAAAATTCAGTTCAACAATTGGCTTAACGTTTGAGACGATGGTTGTAACTCCGATAGCAGTATACTATTTATGGGTGATAGCTAGTCAAGGCAAATCTGAATTTTTAGCTTTTGATGTATCAACAAATTTATTATTGGTAGGAGCAGGTGTCGCAACAGCTTTACCATTATTACTTTTTGCAAGTGGTGCACAACGCATCCCATTATTTATGGTTGGAGTGCTCCAATATATAGCACCAACCATAACGTTAGTTATCGGAATTGTCGTATATAAAGAACCGTTTACGACGATTGAAATGGTTACATTTACGTTTATTTGGAGTGCATTAATCCTTTTTACATTATCTAATTCAAAATACTTTAAAAAAGTTGAAGTAAAACGATCAAGAAAAAATACAATTGGTATGTAAAGAAGAGAAGAAATTGAGGGATTATGATGGGTGAAAAAGAATTATTAGATGCATATCGACAACTATGGATAAACCGAGAACTACCTATTGAAATTGACGAGACTGAGACTTTGAGAGCTGCAATTGAAAAGGAACTAAAGGATGAAATGACACATCCACGACTTCGGAAAAGTCCTTATGAGAAGTTTCACATATCTGTCAAAAGAATTGTCTCTTCTACATTAAATGATGACTACAAAATAAAATTGATTGATTCACATATTAACGTACTTGAAACGCTCACGAAATAAATTTAATAAGGGAGTTATAAAAATGAAGCCAATAACAAAACAAGCTGTACAAGCATACTTAGAACAATTTTTAAACAAAACAGTTTATATACATTTAGAAACGACAACAGGAGCATACTCTGCTCATAAAAACGAATCAAACATGACTGTAGTTGCATTTATTCGAAATACAAAAGTAACGTATCATCAAGCAAAAATTACTGGAAATGGTCCTTATCGTGTCGGATTAAAAATGAATGAAGGATGGATTTATGCAGAGGGTTTAACGGACTGGGTCTATAATGATGAAAATCAACTATTAATGGCTGGTCACAACTCAGAAGGACAATTAGCTATTGCTTTACAAATAAGTGAAAAACCTTTCCAGTATTAAAATTTAATACGTTAAAATTAATAACTAAAGAGGAGATTGAAAATGAAAGAACATGTTTTAGTAATTTTACCGCACCCTGATGATGAGTCATTTGGTGTTGCAGGACTAATTGCACAAAAAAGAAAAGCTGGTATTCCGGTTACATATGCTTGTGGTACCTTAGGTGAAATGGGAAGAAATATGGGAAATCCACTTTTTGCTAATCGTGAATCTTTACCAATTATCAGGAAGAAAGAGTTAGAGGACGCTTGTAGGGCAATGGACGTACAAGACTTAAGGATGCTTGGACTCCGTGATAAAACAATAGAATTTGAAGATGATGAAGAGTTAGCTGATATGATGGAGGAAATAATTGATAATGTTGAGCCCACACTTATTGTTACGTTTTATCCAGGGTTTGCAGTCCACCCGGATCACGATGCATGCGGTGCTGCAGTTATTCGTGCATTAAAACGTCGACCGATTGAAAAACGTCCTGTAACCTATTGTCTGGCTTTTTCAAATAATCGCTTTGAAAAAATTGGTGACCCAGATATTACGATTAATATTACAGATGTAGCGGATATAAAATTACAAGCACTTAAGGCTCACCGTTCACAAACTGAAGGGATGTTAAAGCAGATGGAAGAAAAGTTATTAAATAATGATCCAGAAGCTAAGCATTGGTTTGAGCAAGAAACGTACTATACTTACAAATGGGAAGACAGAGAAAAATAGGGTTTACTCAATAATAAAATCATATTTAATACATACAAAAAAGCTAATTCACTGAATTAGCTTTTTTGTATTAGGGCAATCTCATTTTTCCTCTGAATAATATGAAGTCGAATTGACAGTCCAATAGCACCCGCTGCGAGCCCAGAAATTAACCCGATCCAAAATCCAAATGCATCTAATGTTGTATAGGTTGCTAACAGATAGCCGACAGGTAATCCGATAACCCAATATGAGACAAGAGCCATTATAAAAGTAATATTGACATCCTTATATCCTCTTAAAACTCCTTGAATAGGAGCAGCGATTGCATCTGAAAGTTGAAAAAATATTGCATAGATTAAAAAGTCCTGAGTTAGTTTTAATACAGCTGCATCTGACGTATAAATAGATGCAACCTCAGGTCGGAAGAAATAGATACAAGCTGCAGATAAAGCTGAGAGAAAGATAGCCAATCCAATTCCTATATAACTATATTGCTTTGCATCCTTTAACCGTTTTG
The DNA here is from genome assembly GCF_014217835.1 of Metabacillus sp. KUDC1714. NCBI lineage: Bacteria > Bacillati > Bacillota > Bacilli > Caryophanales > Bacillaceae > Metabacillus > Metabacillus elymi. The sequence continues at coordinate 5,538,280 of NZ_CP055263.1, read as the reverse complement.
CACCAACTTCATGGCCGACAATGATTGTTAAGGCCATTGAAATACTTAATGGAAGCATATAAAGAAAGGAGGCGAAGTTTATCGCAGCTTGATGGGAAGCGATCGTGATCGTATTGTATTGGCTCATTAATAGGGTAACAGCGGCAAAAATACTTGTTTCAAAAAAAATAGATAATCCAATAGGAACGCCTATTTTTAATATCTCATTCCATGCCTTAAAAGAAGCCTTATAAAATGTTTTAAATACGTAATACTCTTTAAAAGGAGACTGCTTCATAATAATGACTAACGCAATGACAGTAATACACCAATACGTAATAGCAGAGGCAACACCTGCACCGATTCCCCCAAGTTTAGGTAACCCGAATTTTCCAAAAATAAATAAATAATTAAACACAAAATTAATTGGTAGTGAGGTTAAAGTAATAAACATTGTCACTCTAGTAAAACCTAGTGCATCGATAAAACATCTTAAAACAGCGTAGATAAACAAAGGTAAAATTCCAAAAGATAAGGCAATTAAATAACCCTTTGCAATATGGCGGACTTCTTGTTCTAGGCCCATGTTAGTTAAGATTGGATCTAAAGAAAAATAACCAACAATGATAATAATTATTGAAAGTATTACACTTAAATATAAACCTTGGATAATTATATTTGGTACTTCTTTATTTTTGTTAGCACCAACTAAATGAGCAATAATTGGTGTTATGGAGAGCAAGATTCCACTTAATCCTGTATAAACTGGCACCCATAGACTTGAACCAATCGCAACCCCTGCTAAGTCAGTAGGATGAACTTTTCCTGACATTGTTGTATCGAAAAAGTTCATCGAATACAATCCTAATTGTGTAATGAGTATCGGGAATAAAATACTCGATAATTGAATGATCTTTTCGCGTTTTGTAACTGTTTTCTTCATATAAATATCCTCGTTTCTTCTTGTTGACTAGAGAATTATAACATGAAAAAAACAAAGAAATCTTATTTTGGTTGATTGTCTGATTTTCTCGATTCACCTTTAAACATTTGATAATAAAAGAAGCCTAATGAAAGTACTCCAAGGATACTAAAAGTATATTGTAGTATTTTATGTGTTAGCATTGGCAAAACCTCCCATTACTAGTATGTTGAAATAATTGGAAAAGATACATTTGAAAATAAAATGACTTTTTTAGAATAAAAATATCTTTCATAATTATCTTGCAAAATAATAAAACTAAAACAAAGGAAGGGGCGGATATTTTGGAAGGCTACAATACAGTTACAAACATTAAGAATCATATAGCTTTTCATTTAGAACAAATTATTGAAGAAGCAGAAACGATGAGATCTTCGATAGAGGACAAGGACTATTGCTTATTATGTGAACTTGCACATATTAAAGAACAGTTTAATGAAATTCAAACTTCTGCTTCCTTTTTTTACTTAAAAACCTATATAGCAGACTTTACACAAAATTACATTGACATCGCAAAGGCTATTCAAAATTTATCTGAGCGACGCCATGGAGCACTAATAATTGTTGAACGTAATAATCCAGTTGACAGCCTCCTACAAGGGGGTATTCAATTAAATGCAAATCTATCGAACAGATTGATTGAAAGTATATTCTTTCCGGGAAATCCTTTACATGATGGCGCACTTCATATAAAAGGGGACTATATCGTATCAGCTGCGAATGTCTTACCATTAACTACGCAAAACTTTGGAAATGAAAAAGTTGGTACAAGGCATCGAGCTGCAATTGGACTTTCAGAATTGATAGATGCCCTTGTATTAGTGGTTTCAGAGGAAACAGGCAGAATGTCATTTGCCTTGGACGGTACACTATATCCAATTAGTACGGCAAAAGATAGTATTCACTAGTTAAATCTACATTAAGTTCTAAACTTTGGAATTGTATTGCTTTAAGGAGTAATTCAAAACCTTTGTAAATTTTAACGATTAAAGTTTATGTAATACACTTTCATATCAAAAAGGAGGCTGACAATTATTAAATCAGCCTCCTTTTTACATTTATTTTTTTAATATCAAAGGATTTTAGTAAAGATTTCATTGTCAGCAACTACTTGTTTATGTATGATAAAAATGAAGAAATTTGTTTCATTTTACCTATTTTTATCTATTTATACCATATTTCTAATAATTTTGTAGTTTTTCGTCTACTAATCTATTAAACTAAGTTTGTATACAAGCGTAGGAGGTACTATTTGTAATGAAACAAAAACTGATTGGATTGACAGCAACAGCAGTAGTAGGATCGTCCCTATTTACTTCAATAGCAGCAGCAGACAATGTGAAGGTGGAAAGCGGGGATACTCTTTGGGAGTTATCTCATAAATATAACACGTCCGTTAATACATTAATGAGTCTGAATGGATTAAAGTCGGATTTCTTAAGAGTAGGACAAGTTCTGGAAATTCCAGGTACAACTAATAATCCGTCTTCTGGAACACCAGTTAAATCTGAAACAACACAAAAAACTTCTACTAAAGCACATAAGGTGAAATCTGGAGATTCTTTATGGGATTTAGCTAGGGCGTATGGTACATCAGTAGCTGAATTGAAAAAGCTCAATGGTCTAAAAAGTGATATGATTTATGTAGGGCAAAATCTGATCGTAAATAAATCGACTACAGAATCAACAGGTAATAGTCAAACAGAAGAACCTGTTAAGCAGCCGACTCAAACAGGTACAACTGGTTCATACAAAGTGAAATCTGGTGATTCTCTATGGAAAATCGCCAATAAGTATAACCTAACTATCGCAGAGATTAAGGTTGCTAATAATCTAACATCAGACATGCTAAGAATCGGGCAAGTTTTAAAGCTGACTGGGGCAGTAAATACATCTTCTGAGGATAAAACAGTTACACCGGAAACCACAACCAATTCAAGTAAAGTTGATAAAATGATTAGTGAAGCTAAAGCCTTAATGGGTACTCCGTATAGATGGGCTGGGAATACACCTTCTGGTTTTGATTGCAGTGGATTCATTTACTATGTCCTAAATAAAGTTACATCTGTTTCTCGTTTAAGCACAGCAGGGTATTGGGATACGATGAAGTCAATTAGCACACCTTCTAAAGGTGATTTTGTCTATTTTACAACCTATAAAGCAGGTCCCTCACATATGGGAATTTATTTAGGAAATAATGAATTTATTCATGCTAGTAGTTCTGGTGTTACAATATCCAACTTAGATAATTCGTATTGGAAGCAACGTTATTTAGGTGCTAAACGTTTCTAAAAAATTAATTAACTATCCATCAAAATAAGAGCCTAAATTGATAGGTTCTTTTTTTGTTGGTTAAAATTTCAGAAAATACAAGCTACTACCAGCATTCTTCATTATTTAGTTAAAGCTCTTTTCTAAAAGATTGTTGTATTTGAACAAAACTGATTAGGTTGATTGGAACGGATATGCGAGACTCCTGTGGGAGTAGTGGGACAGATGAGACCCCGCAGGCTCTTCGCGCTGAGGAGGCTCATCGCCCGCCCCATGGAAAGCGAGCATCCTGGAGTGCCAATCAACCAACCTAAAACTATTTTAAAAGCAACAAAGTTTGGCGAGTCAGCCTTAGTTAACAACATTCTCTATTCGTTTCCTTTGTAACCACCACTCGTTTCTAGTATACTCATCTTTGGTTATGTTAATAAAAAGAGATAGATAAGTTAGAAAGAAGGACTATTTAAATGGATAATTTACAATCTTTTAATTTACCTGATGAAATAAAAACACTTATACAAAATCGTTCACAAAGCCCAATTAATGAAGAAGAAGCTTTATTAGTAGGAAAAGGTGGATTTACGCCATCAGATGATTCGATTTTAATAGATGCAATGATAGCACTGGCATTAGGGAAAAATGTCTTATTGAAAGGCCCAACAGGATCTGGAAAGACAAAGCTTGCAGAAACATTGTCTAATTTATTTCAACAACCAATGCACAGTATAAACTGTTCAATTGATATGGATGCGGAAGCACTTTTAGGATTTAAAACGATTGAAAATCAAAATGGATCCACAACGATTAAATTTGTGAATGGTCCTGTTGTAAAATCGATGAAAAGTGGACATTTATTATATATTGATGAAATAAATATGGCGAAACCTGAAACATTGCCTATTTTAAATGGAGTGCTTGATTATCGAAGAATGATCACAAATCCATTTACTGGTGAAGTTATTAAAGCAGATAGATATTTTGGTGTGGTTGCAGCTATCAATGAAGGATATGTTGGGACAGTGCCATTAAATGAGGCGCTTAAAAATCGTTTTGTCGTCATCGATGTACCTTATATTCAAGGTCAAGAATTAAATAATGTCTTACAAAGCCAATCAAGACTTACTGATAAAAAATTATTAAATACCTTTACGAAGCTTTCAGCAGATTTGCTTGCACTTGTACATAATGGGCAAGTATCTGAGGAAGCAGCTTCAATTCGTGCATTAATAGACACCTGTGATTTAGCAGGATTTTTACCACCACTTCGCGCCATTGAAAGAGGAATTGTTGATAAGTTAGAGGATGAAAGGGAAAAAGCGGCCATTCGCAATCTAGCAGAGACTTTATTCGAGTGAGGTTATTACATTGAGATTTATTAAGTTTAACGATCAACAAGTTGATTCCTTTTTATTTATGGAATTATCTGACCTTGCAAAGGCACTTACGAAACTGAGTGATATTGAGGTTGACTATAGTGTGCAATCTTATATAGACCCCGTACAGCGTAAAATATATGTTAGCCATTTTTGGGATCATCGTGAAAAAAACGAAACCGTTCCTGCATTGAAAAGTGATATTTATCTAAGATGTATCGGTAATTTTTATCATACAAACTTTCAAGAAATTGGATTATTTATCGAAAAAACGAAGCTATTAAAGCTGAATGGCTTTGCGAAACAATTATGTATGTTATTAGAAGATTTACGCCTCGAGGAAATTTGTAAAAAAGAACGCCCAGGTACAAAACGAGCATTTGAGGTAAGAAGAAATTTATATCGAAAATATTTTCATAGTCAGCTAACCATTCATCAAGAGCGTAGTATATTGACAGATGCTCTCTTTAATACTCTTTATTTACGTTTAACAGCACAATCTCCATTAGAACAAATGCCAATATTATCAGATAGTGTTGATCGTGCTCTTCCATTTATTGAATCTAAAATCTTTCAAGTGTATGAAGTAAATACAACAAAAGCGGTCATTCAAATTGTCTTAGACATAATGGATGTTTTAGAAGAAATGCTTGAAAAAGATATGTTAAATACCTATTTCTATTTAGCGGATTTACCATATGGGTCCTATGAAACAAATAGTCTTTTTGATGAGTTAAAACGAAAATCAAAATTGAAAAATAAAGACTCTTTGGAAGAAGCTAAAAAAGGTGATGAAGATGTACATGGAGATAAGTTACCAACATGGCATAGTGAAACAAGCAAACCTACGAAAAGCTTTTTGCAATTTGATTTAGAGCAAGGGACAAACACGACAATAAATGGGGATGGCATTGTCCGTGAAGGTGATGATGGTGATCAAGCACTTGCGATGGTACAAGGTACGTCAAAGAAAGCGAAAAAGAACGATTATTCAAAATTAGAAGCATTGGAAAATAAAAGTGAAGATCGTTCTATGGCAGGTGACCTTGTATATGGTAAAGAAAATAAATTTGCAGTTCCTGTATTTGTTGAAGCTAAACAACCTTTACCAAACGAACTAGAACAATACAAAAAAGATCGCAATGACATTCTCTTATTTCAGAATAAGCTAAAGCTTATGATTCAGAAAACATTGGAGCATAAAAGAACGCTACCTAGAACAGATCTTCATATCGGAAGGTTAAATAAAAAGCTTTTAAGACTTCTTACAGATGAAAATCCGAAGCTTTTTTATAAAAAACAAGAAAAATCGCAGCAAATAGATGCTGTTTTTACGCTCTTAGTTGATTGTTCGGCATCCATGTTTGATAAAATGGAACAAACGAAATTAGGAATCACACTTTTCCATGAAACGTTAAAATCAGTGAGAGTACCACATCAAATCGTTGGATTCTGGGAAGATACGAATGAGGCCTCAAAAACACGTCAACCAAATCATTTCCACACAGTAATAACATTTGATGATTCGCTAAAGCAACAATCCGGTCCTGAGATCATGCAGCTTTCACCTGAAGAGGATAACCGTGATGGATATGCTATAAGACATATGACAAAGCAATTAACGATGAGAAATGAAAAACAAAAATTTCTTCTCGTTTTTTCAGATGGTGAACCTGCAGCGATGGGATATGAGAGAAATGGTATTATCGACACACATGAAGCAGTTTTAGAGGCGAGAAAACTGGGAATAGAAGTAATGAACGTTTTTTTATCACGAGGAGAAATTGACGAACCCACAAAGAAGACAATTCAGAATATATATGGAAAATATAGTATCTTTGTTGATAAAATAGAAGAGCTTCCAGAGCAACTATTCCCGTTATTGAAAAGATTACTTTTAAAGACCATTTAACGGTAGACCTCTAGCTCTTATTTAAGAAACTAGAGGTCTTTTATTAATGCTTGAACAATCCTTATTTAATTAAATTTACTTGATCTATTAGTTTTAAAAAAAAGTTGATAAAAATACTCTGAAAAAATAAAAATTAACCTTTTTAACCCAGAATTTGTTGTATGATAGTATCATGGAAAACAAGTTATCAGTAGGGAGTTTTAAACCTTTCGATCAATTACTGTCTGCTTTTTAACTATAAATAAAAAAATATGAAATTTTTTTGAAATTTTTCATTAACTTCGCTTGGAATGTTGAGATAGCAATGGTAAAATAGGGTTTGGAAGCGTTTCAATATCATACTACTATACTTGTATCACTAAATAATATTGTAGGATAATATTTAACTTTCCTACGTATCAGAATTTTTTTCTGATCATTTACGAATAGTTGGGGGTAATGTTAGATGTCAGAAGGTACACTGAAGAGAAAATTCCCTTGGGAAGACTTCCATGGTCCAAACCTCGGCTATGTCATGGAGCAATATGATCAATATAAAGTTGATCCAAACTCTATTGATATAGAATTAAAGGAAATCTTTGATAACTGGGGTTCTCCTTCTATACAGACTAATCAAATGACAATATCAGCTGATAACGAACATCTTAGTGCTGATAAAATGACCAAAATTGCAGAAGCAGTTAATCTAGTAACAAATATTCGCAGACATGGACACTTAAATGCAGCTATTTATCCGTTTGAGGATTGTAGTGAAAAAAATGAATTTCTTCTTTTAGAAGAATATGATTTGACAGAAGAGGATTTAAAGGATATACCTGCTCATCTATTATGTAAGGATGCTCCAGCACATGTAACAAATGGGCTAGAAGCGTATAAATACTTAAAAGAGGTATATAAAAGTTCAATTGCATTTGAATTCAGCCATGTACACAATTATGAAGAAAAAACTTGGCTAGTAAAGATGGTTGAATCCGGTAGTATTTTTAAGGATTTATCTAAGGAAAAACGTACTTCTATTTTAAAACGATTAACAGAGGTTGAAGGTTTTGAACAATACCTCCATCGTACTTTTGTTGGACAAAAGCGTTTTTCAATTGAAGGGTTGGACATGCTAGTACCAATTCTAGATGAATTGATTTCTAGTGCTGTACAAGTTGGTACAGATACAATAAATATTGGAATGGCCCATCGTGGTCGCTTAAATGTATTAGCACATGTACTTGGCAAGCCATATGAAATTATTTTTTCTGAATTTCAACATGCACCGAATAAAGAATTAGTACCTTCTGAGGGTTCAATAGGCATTAATTATGGTTGGAGCGGTGATGTTAAGTATCATTTAGGTGCTAATAAACAGATTAAAGATGAAAATACAGTTCGAGCGAAAGTAACATTAGCAAACAATCCAAGTCACTTAGAATTTATTGATCCAATTGTTGAAGGTTACACTCGTTCAGCTCAAGAGGATCGTTCCGAAAAGGGCTATCCTAAGCTAAATGTTAGTGATGCTATGGCCATCTTAATTCATGGGGATGCTGCATTCCCGGGTGAAGGAATCGTTGCTGAAACGCTTAACTTAAATAAGTTAACAGGTTACCAAACTGGTGGGACGATACATATCATTGCCAATAATATGATCGGATTTACAACAGAAAGCCGTGATTCTCGTTCAACAAAATATGCTAGTGATTTAGCAAAAGGTTATGAAATTCCAATTGTCCACGTAAATGCAGATGATCCAGAAGCATGTTTAGCTGCTGTATTGATCGCGATGGAATATAGAAATAAATTTAAAAGCGACTTCTTAATCGATTTAATCGGCTATAGAAGATTTGGACATAACGAAATGGATGAACCATCAATGACTCAGCCTAAGTTGTATGAAAAGGTTCGTAAACATCCAACAGTTCGTGAATTATATGGTAATAAATTAGAAAATGAAGGCGTTTTAAAGTCTGAAGATATTAAAAATATTATCGAGGATGTTGAAACAACTCTTGAGAAGGCTTTTCAAAAAGTACCTGATAAAAATGTAGCACAGGCTCACGAAATAAAACTTCCTGAATTTGTGAATAGTGGATTGCCGGATTTAAAGACTGCAGTAGATAAAGCTAATTTACTAAAATTAAATGAAGAGATTGTGAACTGGCCGGAAAACTTTAAAGTATTTCCTAAGCTGCAAAGAATTTTAGAGAAAAGAGCAAAAGAACTTTCTGAAAATGGAAAAGTAGATTGGTCTTTAGGAGAAGCGTTAGCCTTCGCGTCAATTTTAGAAGATGGTACTCCAATCCGTTTAACAGGACAGGATTCACAACGTGGTACATTTGCCCATCGACATATTGTTATTCACGACATTGAAAATGGAGAAACTTATTCACCGCTTCACCGTTTAACAGATGCAAAAGCATCATTTGCTGTTCACAATAGTCCATTATCTGAGGGTTCTGTTCTGGGATTTGAATATGGATATAATGTGTTCGCACCAGAAACATTAGTTTTATGGGAAGCACAATTTGGTGATTTCGCAAATGCTGCCCAAGTATTTTTCGATCAGTTTATAGCAGCAGGTCGAGCGAAATGGGGTCAAAAGTCTGGTTTAGTCATGCTTTTACCTCATGGATTTGAAGGGCAAGGTCCTGAACATTCAAGTGCTCGTTTAGAGCGCTACTTACAATTGGCAGCAGAAGATAGCTGGACAGTTGCAAATTTAACAAGTGCAGCTCAATATTTCCATATTTTACGTCGTCAAGCAGATTTGTTGAAACGTGAGGAAGTTCGTCCATTAGTCATTATGACTCCAAAAAGCTTATTACGTAAACAACAATCAGTTTCTGATATAAATGAGTTAAGTGAAGGGGAGTTTAAGCCTGTAGTCGAACAACCAGGACTAGGACATACTCCAGAAAAAGTGAAAAGACTTGTATTATGTAGCGGAAAAGTTTCAATTGATCTAGCAGATAAGCTAAAAACTATTGAAGACAATACAGATTGGGTACACATCTTAAGAGTAGAAGAACTTTATCCATTCCCTAAAAAGATTATTTCATCGATTATTGAGAGCATGACATCTCTTGAAGAAATAATCTGGGTTCAAGAAGAACCACAAAATATGGGTGCTTGGTTGTTTATTGATCCTAGATTACGTGATATCGCACCTGAGGGAGTTCCAGTACGATATATTGGTAGAAGAAGAAGACAAAGTCCTGCTGAAGGAGATCCAAATATTCACAAAAAGGATCAAGAAAGAATTGTAACTGAAGCATTGACTCAAAAAGTATTAGACCAATCATTTGTAAATTCTAAATAAATAGGAATCACTTGCAAATTATTAGCTTTTCATTTTTATAGCAGCTTGGATGGATAGCTTAAAAGTGTTGCAAGTGCTCAAGGGGGAACCAACATGGCTGAGATTAAGGTACCAGAATTAGCAGAATCTATTACTGAAGGAACAATTGCACAATGGCTAAAGCAACCAGGTGATTCAGTTGAAAAAGGTGAATACCTTTTAGAGGTAGAAACTGATAAAGTTAATGTTGAATTAACAGCAGAATTTTCAGGTGTTTTAAAAGAGACACATAAAGAGTCCGGTGATACTGTACAGGTTGGAGAAACTATTGGTGTCATTGATGAAAAAGGACAAGCTTCAGCGTCAACACCAGAGCAAACAACAGCTGAAAAAGTAGAACCTAAAGCTGAAGAGCCAGTGAGAGGGCAAAATGATGGTGCAGAAGGAGATAATAAACAACGTACGATTGCTTCACCTGCTGCAAGAAAACTAGCACGTGAGCGTGGCATAGATTTACAACAGGTTCAAGTAACTGATCCACTAGGACGTGTTCGTAAACAAGATGTTGAAGCACATTCTGTTCAAGCTCCTGTGAAACAGGTTCAAGCAGAACAAGTAAAACCACCGGCAAAATCAACTGTGGCTGTACAGCAAGAGCAACCAGGTAAACCTATTGAACGTATCAAAATGTCAAGACGTAGACAGACGATAGCTAATCGTTTAGTAGAAGTCCAACAAACAGCTGCAATGTTGACAACGTTTAATGAAGTTGACATGACAAATGTAATGGAAGTTAGAAAACGTCGTAAAGACAAATTTTTCGAACAGCATGATGTCCGTTTAGGATTTATGTCTTTCTTTACAAAAGCAGTTGTGGCTGCATTAAAACAATACCCATTATTAAATGCTGAGATTCAAGGTAATGAGATTGTAATGAAAAAGTTTTATGATATCGGTATTGCTGTTTCAGCACCAGAAGGTTTAGTTGTACCAGTAGTTCGTGATGCTGATCGTTTAAATTTTGCTGGTATTGAAGGTGAGATATTAAACCTTGCTACAAAAGCTCGTGACAATAAATTAGGTCTGAGTGATTTACAAGGTGGAACATTTACCATTACAAATGGTGGGGTCTTTGGTTCATTATTATCCACACCAATTCTAAATGGACCACAGGTTGGTATTCTCGGTATGCATAAAATTCAGCTTAGACCAGTTGCGATTGACGCTGAAAAAATGGAAAATCGTCCGATGATGTATATTGCACTATCTTACGATCATCGTATTGTTGATGGTAAAGAAGCAGTAAGTTTCTTAGCTACTGTTAAAGCACTTCTTGAAGATCCAGAATCTTTATTATTAGAAGGATAACCAGGTTAAACAGAATGGTGAATTTCATCATTCTGTTTTTTTTGAAGTTTGATAGGAACGATTATTCATACCAACTAGATTAATGAATGTTTAACGTTTTAGGTGAAATTCATATTTTTATTATGAAAACAAATAAATGTTTGGAGCAATTTTTTTAAAATTTGCATTTTAAATTATCGTAGTAAAATGTTAAAATGATAACTTATATGATGTTTGTATAGTGTTGGTTATTAATTCAAAGTCATTTCTAATCAAACTAGCTAACAAGAGAAAACGTAGAGGTGATTTTGTGGGTAACAATGTTGAACAATGGTCTTCGAAGCTTGCATTTATATTAGCTGCTGCAGGTTCAGCGATTGGATTGGGAGCAATTTGGAAGTTCCCATATGTGGCAGGTACTAGTGGAGGCGGAGTGTTTTTTCTAATATTTATTCTATTTACTTTATTGGTCGGCTTACCATTATTAATAGGTGAGTTTATTATTGGAAGAAGTACTCAAAAGGATGCGATACAGTCATATAAACAAATCGCACCAAATTCATCATGGCATTTCATTGGCCGACTCGGGATTGTAACATGCTTTATTTTATTATCCTTCTATAGTGTAGTGGGCGGTTGGATTTTAATTTATATTTTTAAAGGATTAACAGGTGGATTAAGTGGTCTTACAGAACAAGAGTATGGTGAATTATTTGGTCAAAGCATTACAAACTCAGGTTTAACAATCTTTGCTCAATTTGCATTTTTACTGATCACGGTATTTGTTGTTTCTAAAGGTGTTTCAAATGGGATTGAAAAAGCAAGCCGTTTTATGATGCCTGCACTATTTATCATCTTTTTTATATTAATTATTCGTTCCGTCACATTAGATGGAGCAATGGAAGGAATTATGTTCTTCCTTAAACCGGATTTTACAAATGTAACATCTGAAACGATTTTATATGCAATGGGTCAATCATTTTTCGCATTAAGTGTTGGGGTATCAGTAATGGTTACTTATAGTTCATACTTATCAAAAAATGAAAATCTTCCACAATCTGCTATTTCGATTGTTATATTAAATCTATTGGTAGCATTTCTTGCTGGTTTAGCAATCTTTCCAGCTGTATTCTCATTTGGGTTGGAACCCGACGCCGGTCCAGTCTTATTATTTAATGTTTTACCGACTGTATTTAACCAAATGCCATTTGGTGTTTTCTTTCTAATTGCATTTTTACTCTTATTTTTATTTGCAACATTAACTTCAGCCTTTTCAATGCTTGAAATAATTGTTGCCCCTCTTGCAAAAGGTGTTGAATCAAAACGAAAAAGGTTTTCTTGGATACTTGGGATATGTATTTTCATTGTTGGAATTCCGTCCGCACTTTCATTCGGAGTCTTGAGTCATATTACACTTTTTGAAAAATCGATTTTTGATGCAGCAGACTTTTTAGTAAGTAATATATTAATGCCTCTTGGTGCATTATTAATTGCAATATTTGTTCCTTTTAAACTCTCGAAGGAAACACTCTATCAAGAGCTTTTACAGGGATCATCACTGAGCAAGAAGCTATTTGTCCTGTGGTATATGCTATTAAAATTCGTTGCACCAATTGTCATTATTTTAGTATTTTTAGATGTTTTAGGTATCATTTAAATGTAAGGCGGATATTCTTTTAATTATCCGCCTTTTTATCGTTTAGTAAATTATAAAATTCTGTACTTTGAATAAGCGCTCGACATCCAGCTCCAGCGCCTAGCCCTTCTTATGCTTGTCGGGGCTGTTCAAGGCGCTTGCGCTCTTGTTTTATGTTAAAACGGCTTCCACTTTAATTGTTGTGCTTCATGAAAACGTCTTTCTACTTCTCGCCAGTTTACAATATTCCACCAATTGTCTACATATTTTTTTCTTTCGTTCTTATATTGAAGGTAATAAGCATGCTCCCACACATCTAATACAAGTATTGGGACAACATCCCATTGGCTTAGATTTTGATGTTTTTCAGCTTGCAAAATTTCTAGCCGTCGTGAGCGTGGTGACCAAACTAAAATAGCCCAACCAACACCTTCAACATTGTTTGCAGCTTCAGTGAAATGAGCTTTAAATTTTTCGAAGCTTCCAAAGGATTGATTGATTTCTCTCATTAACATGCCCGAGGGTTTACCGCCTCCATTTGGACTCATGATCGTCCAGAAAATGGTATGAAGATAATGTCCCGCTCCGTGAAAAGCAGCTTCTCTCTCCCAATGTTTAATAAGATCGAAGTTATTAGATGTACGCGCTTTTTGCATCTCTTTTTCGGCTTTATTTAATCCATCAACATAGCTTTTATGGTGTTTATCATGATGTAATCTCATTATTTCTTGGTGAATGTAAGGCTCTAACGCATCATAATTATATGGTAACGGAGGAAGGGTATGCTCTCCAATTGGTACTGTACCCGAGTGAGTTTGAACCCGTGATTTTTCATCCAATTCTTTAGCATCCCTAACTTCAAAATAACCATCAAATTGTAAGTATAATTGATTTGCACGCTCATAAATTTCCATTTCTTCCATTGTGCTTTCTTCGGTAAGCTCATTTTGAAATTGTGTCAATTGCTGTTTCCAATCGTCCAATTTATTTGAAATATCTCGTTCTTGTAGCTTTTCAAATATTCCATGGTAGCTAGCTAAAATCTCATCACACCATTGTCTCATTGAAACAATGTATTCTTTTGACAATCGAATCCCTCCCCTTATTTAGTCGTAGTCAATATATGCATGAAGAGTAAAAGGTTGATTGTTTTTAGGGATTTTGTAAGTGCACCTTTAAATAGTGTGAAAGAGTTAACAAAGGGAAAATATAATTGTAGCTATGATAATTAATGTAAAATTGACCGGGTAAACCGACACCAGTAGGGTATGATGACGATTCTTTGCTATTGGTTTCATTTAATAAAAAGGCAACTCCTTTTTGTACTGATTCACTATTTATATCATTAGCTTGAATAAGTGTATCAAGTGCCCATGATGTTTGCGAAGGTGTACTAAAGTGAAGCGGAATAAATTGTTTTTTCTCACTGCTTGAACAGGATTCTCCCCAACCACCGTCACCAAGCTGGATAGATTCTAACCATTTTAGCGCTTTTTGTATGGCAGGGAATGTAGGTGAGACCCCAACAGCAACAAGACCTGTTACTGCAGCCCAAGTTCCATAAATATAACAAACACCCCAACGACCATACCACGAGCCATTAGATTCTTGATTGTTCAATAACCAGTTGACTCCTGCTTTTATGCTTGGATGATTTAATGTTAATCCAGCATAATTACCTAAGAACTCTAATGCTCGACCTGTTAAATCCGCAGTTGATGGATCAATTGCAGCATCTTTAGCATTTTCTAGCGGAAGATAGGTAAGTAATTCAAAATCAGTATTTTTTTCAAATGCTGCCCACCCGCCATTTGAATTTTGCATCGATAATAGGAATGTAACACCTTTATTCCATGCAAAATGAATTCTATTATTCGTTAGTGCACTTCTCGTTATGGCTCTTAAAGCTGCTGATGTGTCATCGTTATCAGGGTTTATCGTATTATTATGTGAAAAGCCCCATCCACCAGGTACAATATTTTGGTTGTGAATCTTCCAATCTCCCTTTTTTGAATGTTGTTTAGAGAGGATATAAGTGGTAGAGTTTTTAATAGCCTTTGTATAAAGACTAACATTTGTTTCCTGTAAGGCATAGCTAATTAATGCTGTATCCCAAATAGTAGAGGTTGAGTTTTCTAAGTGTATGCCATTACATTTTGATGTGATAAGCTGTTTAAGAGCATCTACTGACCGCTTGATAATCGGTGCTTTTTTTTCATAGCCTAATGCAAGTAGGGCATAGATCATAAAGAATGTTGCACTAGCATAGCTAAATAGTGTCCCATCCCCTTCGATTCTTTGAAGCATATACCTTTCTGCGCGATCATAACCTAAACGATGGAGATAGATAGGTAGCTGTAATAGATTTTTCATTTCAGTTATGAATGGATTTTGTGTACGAGTATGATGTGATAAGTCCCATTGATCTAATTGATCAGTGAGGTTACGATCGAAAAGGTGATCAAGATTTGGTTTGAATTTTGATTGAATTGAATATTTTTTATTCGCAGCAATTAGCATAGGGACAAAGTGTATTCTTGCGTAAGTGCTAAATTGATAAAAATTTAATGGGTAGGAAGGAGGGATAAGTAGGAAGGTCATAGGGATATAAAATAACTTCGGCCAACGATATAAGCCATTTACTGCAAGCATCCATTTTGTCATAAAATGAGTATTTGATAAACCGCCGTTCTTTCGAATAAATCGTTCTGCTTCTTGTAGTATATGGTGTTCTCGAGAATAAAGTCCAGAATAAAGCAGAGCAGTATAAGCTTGGACTGTTGTGGAAAGATTCCCATCCTTTTCATCAGGGTATGCTTTCCAAATGCCAATATTTGATTGTAAAGTAATAATTCGTTTTGTTAATTTTTCTATAAGAATCTCTTCATCCTCAATTTCTAATGAGCGTATTGTCATGATCATAAAGGCGTCGGTCATAAGACCACCTTCAAAACAAAATTTCCAAGAGCCATCTTCTTGTTGTAGCTTTATTATTTCATCAACTCTTCTTGAGATTTCATCACTTATTATCTCATTTGTTATCATAAGAAATTATTCACCTCACCATATGAGTATGCAAAAGGGTTTTTTGTTATGTTTATTTGGCAATTTCCTTTAATTCATATAAAATAAAAGAAAGAAGAAAGGATTGAATTGATATGATACATAAAACATGGCAAACATCAGCACCTATTAAAAAAGTAACCTGTATACATACAAACGCTGAAAAATATATGGTTAACCGCGCTTTAACCGCAGGCAAACAGTATGAAGTACAAAATGAAACAGAAGAATTTTATTTTGTCATTGATAATACTGGAAAAGTTGGCGGCTATTATAAAGATTATTTCGAAGTGCAATCATAATGTATTTAGAAAAAGGATGAACAGTATCATCCTTTTTTTAATACTCAAAAAAAGATTGACATTATTAAAAATAATATTATTATTAAAAACGATAATATAAATGAAAACTTTCCAATCGCAATTTGTTTTTGTTACATCATTATTATCAAATATGAAAATAATATCAAAAACAATTTCAACTAGTGAATAAAGGAGTAGTGTCATAATGGATTCAAAAGCAAAATTAATATTACACCCAGTAAGAATGAAAATTGTTCAAACATTAATAGGTGGAAGGGAATTAAATGTACAGGATATAGCTCAGAAATTAACAGATGTACCACAGGCTACACTTTATCGTCATTTAAACAAGCTATTAGAAGCTGAGGTTATTCGGGTCGTAAGAGAAAATCAAATTCGTGGTACGGTTGAAAAAATCTTTGCATTAAGTGAACACGAAATAGGAGGAAAAGAGGACCTGGAAAAATTAAGTCGTGATGAACATTTAAACTTGTTTCTAACATTTATGACTCATTTGCTAGGTAAGTATGAGAACTATCTAAATCAGGAACAAATTGATTTATTTGCGGATGGGGTGAGTTTTCGTGAGGCAATTGTTTATTTATCTGATGAAGAATTTAAAGATTTTGCATTAGAGTTATCAAAACTAATGCAAAGAGTGATTGAAAATGAACCTTCGAGTGATAGACAGGCAAGGCATATTGCAAGTATTTTTATTCCTGAGCAAAAAAAATAAACATAATAAAGTGGGAGGAAATAACTAAAATGCAAGCAATTAAAAGGAAAGAACATAACATAATACATAATCTTGTTCATCATTTGTTTCATTTATTAATAGAATAGTATATTAATTTAACTTGTAATTAGGTCCTATTTTTAGTATAAACAATACATAGTGAAATAAAATTTATTATTGAAAAATAGAAATTTATAAATACGATTTAGAATTATTACAAAGGTTTAACAAGAAAGGAAAAACGTACATGGGTGAGAAAAAACTGCATATAAGAGATGCACAGCTTGAGGACCTTGCGAAAATTGTTGAAATATACAATTCGTCTATTCCTGGAAAACTAGCAACCGCTGATTTAGAAGAAATAACTGTAGAGAGCAGAGTAGCATGGTTTCATGATCACAACTCACAATATCGACCTTTATGGATGTTAGAGGAAGATGACGAAATTGTTGGTTGGTTAAGTTTTCAATCGTTTTATGGAAGACCAGCCTATCATGCAACTGCAGAAGTAAGTATATATTTAGACCCATCTGTTCATGGAAGAGGCTATGCGCGAGTCTTAATTGAAAAAGCTATTTCACAATGTCCTAAATTAGAAATAAAAACATTACTTGCATTTGTATTTGGGCATAATGATCCAAGTATTCGGTTATTTGAAAAGTACAATTTTGAAAAGTGGGCTCACTTACCTAAAATTGCTGATATGGCAGGTGTTGAAAGAGATTTGCTAATACTTGGGAAACGAATTACTCAATAATAATTAGTTAGGATACAAATGCATCTTCTTTATGCGTTGTATCCTACCTGTGATAAGATAAACCAACGAATTTAAAACCTATTCAGCTCGCTCTTTGTAGAGGGGAGTCAAGGATTGCTCTATTTTCCTTCATTTATTGAGTACCGAGAATTCATCATATTCGTTTTGGATATGAATTGCTTGAATAGATTCGTTCACATAAAACAAATACTTATTAAGAATGAATATGTCTATTACATAAAAAAGTAAAACTAGAAGGTGAATCTATGCAAGATCAATTATGTACTCATAATGATTTAGATGGTGTAAGCTGTGGAATTCTTGCAAAGTATGCATTTAATGACAAGATTGATGTATATTATCATTCGGTAAACAGTCTTGATTATCATGTTGAAAGGTTTCTAAATGAAGCTAGCGAGAAGAAGACAAAACATAAACTTTACATAACAGATTTATCTGTAAACAAAGAAAATGAAATAAAATTAAATGAGTACGTTTCAAATGGAGGGGAAATTCAGTTAATTGATCACCATAAGACTGCCCTTCATTTTAATGAATATAATTGGGGACTAGTACAGGTTGAAGAATCGCATGGAAAGTTAGCTTCTGCCACTTCTTTATTTTATAAGTATTTAGTGGAGAAAAATATAATAAAGCCTTCGATTGCTTTAGACGAATACGTTGAACTAGTTCGTCAGTATGATACATGGGAATGGGAGAAAAATGAAAATATAAGTGCAAAAAGATTAAATGATCTTTTATATATGCAATCAATTGAAGAATTTGAAGAGAAGATGCTTGATAGGCTTGAACAAAATGATCATTTCACATTTGATGAATTTGAAGAAAAAATATTAGATATTGAAGAGAAAAAAACAGAACGCTATATTCGACGGAAAAGAAAAGAGTTAGTTCAAACGTTTATCGGTGATCTTTGTGTTGGGATTGTACATGCGGAGTCCTATCATTCAGAACTTGGAAATGCACTAGGAAAAGATTATCCTCATCTAGACTGTATTTCAATATTGAATATGGGGAATAAAAAAATTAGTTTCCGTACCATTCACGACTGTGTGGATGTCTCTGAGCTAGCCTCAAAATACGGTGGTGGAGGTCATGCGAAAGCAGCAGGCTGCCAGATAACAAAAGAAGCGTATAAAGAATTCGTTCAAAAACCGTTTTCTATCAAACCATTAAAAGAAGATGCACGACACAATCGATACAATAACAAGGATCGCTGTGCCCACTATGAAAACAAAGAGGATGAACAGTTTTTAATTTATAATGGAAAGAAAGAGCAGTTTGTTATCGAAAAAAATCATGTTTTACTTCCTGAAGCATACCCATCCTTTGAATTAGCAGAACGATTTTTAAAAAGATCCTATTCTGCTGGTCTTTCTAAGGATGAAAAGCTGATGAGTTATTTAATCAAATCTTATGAACAAAATAAATAATTGTTTAGACAGTAAAGAATAGAAAACATAAAGTCAAAGGGTCAGACCTTCCTTCTCGATATATAGTCAAAAAATGAGTTTGAACTATATAAATTTAGTTTGGATGGGTTCGACCCTTTTAAGTTTATTGAAAAAGTATTATATGTAAAAATTGTATAAGGTAAAATGTGAATTTCTTAATTAAGCACTTGTTTCAACGGATGAAACTTCTGAACGGTGGACTAAAATTATATCATGAATCACTGATTCAACTTTTCTTAGTTCGCAGTAACCACTGGAGTATGTATAAAATACTTCATACAATTCCTCATTATAAATGACAACCTCCAAAATTAAACCACCTTTATATTTCATATTTGATATAATACATTACCCTTATTTTTAGTAGTTAAACTAGTTTTTTAAGAATATTTAATATTTTTTAATTAGTCTACAACGATATTGGCAATCATCGGAACACCATGACCTTCATGCGAATGTGTATCACAAATTAACCGGTATGTGCCTTCTTCTTTAAAATGCAGAGGTACAAGGGTTTCTTCGCCTTTTTTGACTGTTCCCTTTATATCAGTTCCTTCAATGTAAAATGGATGTTCATCACCATTTACTCCAATTATACTTAATGTTACCTGTTCATTCTTTGGAATCACAATTGTCCCTGGATCCCAGCGATAAGCTTCAATTTTCTTTCCATCAGCTGTCGTTGAAGTAAATTCGCCTGTTACCATGTTTATGACAAGTTCATTGCTCTTTTCCTCACTGTTATTGAATGTAGGAATGGCATCATTCGTAAAATAATACAAGCCACCGACTACAATAGCTGCAACAACTAGCAACAACCACTTTCTTTTGATAATGATAAACTTCATAAATTCCCCTCCCTAATGCATGTCTATATTATCTATATGTAAATAGAAGGAGAACTTGTCTAAAAGATTCAGGGATATGATAATTTTTTTCTTTGAAAATAGTAAAATGGGTTTTTCGACAAACTTGCCTTTATTACTCTAGAATTTTATTTAATTAGTCATTATTTACTATATTTGGACAAATACGTTTGAGGTAGATATGAAGTGGTATATGAACAACTGTACAACATCAAAACCTAAAGGAGGATTTCAAAATGAATAACGAAAACAACAAAATGAGTAGAGAAGAAGCCGGCCGTAAAGGTGGTAACAAAACAGCAAGAGAGCATGACAAGGAATTCTATCAAGAAATCGGCCAAAAAGGTGGAGAAAAAACGGCAGAGGAACATGATAAAGAATTTTACCAAGAGATTGGCCGAAAAGGTGGAGAAAAAACAGCTGAGGAACATGACAAAGAATTCTACCAAGAGATCGGTCGAAAAGGTGGAGAAAAAACAGCTGAGGAACATGATAAAGAATTTTACCAAGAGATTGGTAAAAAGGGTGGAGAAAAAACCTCAAAAGAGCATGGTAAAGAATTCTATCAAGAAATTGGAGAAAAAGGTGGAAATAGCTCTCGGTCGAATAGATAAGAGTGAGTTTTCTTTGACTAGAAGAACATGATGTTTATCAATATCGTAAAATTGTAAAATAACATAATTTATTAATCAAAACCCAAGATGAATTCATATAATGAGGCCATCTTGGGTTTTATGCTATTGTAATATGGAGAAAACCATGTTATAGTAATAAAGCGATGAGCTGAATTGTGTAAGTCGACAGACATGCCAACTGGCTAAATGCACGATGTGGCGTGCAGTCTATCGCCTCAATACGCAAAAAAGACGTCTTTTAGACGTCTTTTTTTATTTTGCTGGAATGTTAATAGGGTAGACAATATTTTTCTTAGAAAAGAGGCTGTTATGAAAAATCCTTCTATATTATTTATTGGAGCAGGAAGAATGGCTGAAGCTATAATTGCAGGGTTACATAAAACGAGTCGCGATCAAATAGAAAAAGTATATGTATCAAATCGGTCGAATTCAAAAAGGTTACAAATCCTTGCTGCAAAATTTGGTGTTATCAAAGTACAACACTGGAGTGAAGCAATCCAAGATGTAGATGTTATAGTACTCGCTATGCCACCTGAACAACATGAAACCATTTTAGAACAGTTGAAAAATTATGTTGATAATCAATTTATCGTAACTATTGCTGCAGGAATTGGTCCGTCTTTTTTAGAAGCTAGGCTGCCTTCTAATAGTGCAGTTGGGTGGATTATGCCGAATACAGCAGCTGAGGTAGGGCATTCGATTTCACTCTATACATATGGTAAGGCTGTTACAGAAAGACATAAAACACAAATGTCACTACTTGTAAATTCCGTTGGAAAAGCACAACTTTGTACAGAACAGGACATTCACAATTTAACAGCTGTTACAGGTAGTGCACCAGCATTTTTGTACCTCTTTGTTGAATCACTTATTGATATGACGGAAAAATTAGGAGTCACGAAAGAGACTTCACAGAAATTAGTTACTGAAATGGTAATTGGTTCTGCAGAAATGTTGAAAGCTGGAAAATCACCTGAGGACCTTAGGGAGCAAGTAACAACTCCAGGTGGTGCAACCGCAGAAGGCCTTAAGATACTTAGTAATGGTGGCTTTCAACACCTTATCCAAGAGGCAATTGTTGCTACTAACAAAAAAGCAAAGGGTAACAATTGAAGAACAACAAAAGTGCAAGCGCCTTGATCAGCCTCAGGCAAATAAGATGATTTAGAATAGAAGGCGTTCTTTGTCTTCAATTCTAAATTAGCTAGACCCTAGAGGGGCTAGGCGCTGGAGCTGGATGTCGTGAGCTTATCCACAGTTCAAGAATTATATAATTTCCAAAACGATCAAAAATGCTGACTCATTGTAATAATGAGTCAGCATTTTTTCTGGAATTTATCATTAATGACTAAAATCATTTTCATCAGCTGATTCTTGTTTTCTTCTAAATCCGCTTAAAAGTAAATAATACTGATAGGCTTTTCTTATTCTTTCTAATAACCAAAATGGTAGAGCGAAATGCATTTTTTTAAATAAAGGAATATAAAAAAGGAAGTACATTTTTTTGAAATGCTTCCATTTCGGGCAGGTGTATGACTTTAGGAAATCTGACACATCAACGATATACCCTTTCCCATCATTCATAATAATATTTTTCCCGTGTATATCGGTAGGGTTTAACCCTCTTTGTTTAGCGTGCTCTATAGCATTGTCAATATCCTCAATTACAGTCTTAGGTACATAAACACCATCCCTAAATGCCTGAAACAATGTTATACCGTCTAACTTTTTAAGCACGAGATAACGTTCACCATATTCATCAAGCTTTGAATATGAATGATGATCACCTAGTTTTTTGTAAACTTGTATTTCTTCTTTTATTCCGTCACGATTTTCCGCATAGACCTTAACAACTTTTCCATCAAGTGATGCATGAGTAAAAACGGCAGCAAAATTTCCTTTTCCAAGCAGATTCCATCCTTTAGGGATGTTCGTTACGATTACAGGATCGTACGGATCTATGCTAATAATTTGAATGTTATTTACCAATTCAAATTTTATCCAAGACATTTTACACCTCGAGTTACATAACTTATGTGAAATGTCTCTCACTAGTTATTGAAGTTTGTATATAATCATAATAAGATTAAGAATAATTCATTCAGAAATTATACCAATTAATTGTCATAAAACAAATTGGTTCCAAAGAAGAAAGCAAAATAAAATCCCATGTTTAAACATGGGATTTTATTTTTGTTTAGGAAATAATAAAATTCTTGAACTTTGGATAAGCGCTTCGACATCCAGCGCCTAGCCAATTTAGAATGAAGGCAAAGAGCACCTTCTATTCTATATCGTTTTATTTGCTCTAGGCTGAACGAGGCGCTTACGCATTTGTTCTTTGATGTTTATCTGATTATTCTTTTTTTAAGCTAACTGCAGAAAAATTTTCTAAAACAGGTAATGTACGTTCATCTTCAACCATAGTGTGTCCACAAAGTGGACAATTTGGTTTTTCGTCAGATTTAAAATTGTCTCTCATCCAACCATTACAGTCTTCTGAGGCACAAGTCCATATCTTTAATGTTACCTCTGGTGGTTTTTCAACTTGCTGTTGAAATCTCATTTAAACACATCCTTTAGTAAGGAGATTTAGTACTACATACATTATACACATTTTTCTTAACAATATGTATTATACGTAACAAATTCTTTCCAATTTTCCATTATTCAATATACAATATCTCTATTCATTTAAAAAAGGAGTTTTGAATATGAATTTCATGAATATTGTTGGAATAAGTGATAAGTACTGTTTAATGAAAAAAACAAAAGAGTCAAACCCTTTTGTTTAAGCTATATATTCCGTATTACTCTTCAATCAACTCTGATACTGCTACTTGTGTTCTTTCCTCAAGTGGTCCTCTTAAATGGCATGTAACCATTTCTTGATCTTCGTGCAATTCATCAATCCATATCGAACTTCCATTGTACATTACTTTAATATCAGCTGGAGAAGAGAGAATTTGTCTAACCCGATTCATATCCATTAAAAAACCTCCTAATTAAATTATCATTTTATTTTTTACATAAAATAGGTTTTTTATCCTGCAAACAGGCATTCAATTAACTACATTTTGTTAATTAAGTGGATATTACTATAATTATGATCTTTGTTTAACCTTTTTAAAAGGGACGAATTTTCCATAAGTAAATGAACGCCAAAGCCACTCAACGGGTCCAATTTGAAAATATGTAAGCCAGAAGTAGCTAAACAGTACTTGAGAAGAAAATAACAAAAAACTGAAAAATGTTCCCTCAACTAAGTTGATTTTTTCATATAGATGAAAAACGCGGAAAAAACAAAGCGAAACAATTGTTTGAAGTAAATAATTTGTTAAAGCCATACGTCCTACATAGCTAAAGGGTATAAAACGTTTCTTGAAAGTTGTATGTTCTATAAGCAAATAGAGCGAACTCATATAAAAAATGCAAAGTGTTATCCCGCTGAGACTTGTAAGGAAATGGGTAAGTGCTTCCCAAACAGGACTTATATTTAAATCCGACAAAATCAATCCATTAGCAAAAATAATCGGTAAACTCATAAGAAAACTCCATTTACACAATGTCTTAATTTGTAATCGATTTGAATCATTATAAACAAATAACTTCTGCTTTCCCGCATACAACCCTAATAAAAACATACCTAAAATTGGGACCATTGCTATTGGTAGCTGTGTGAGAATTGGTATTACCTCTATCTTAATTCTATAAAAAAGCCATTCTTTATAAGTAGCGTCCTCATAAATTATTGAGTATGTATCTATCTTTTTCATAATAAGATGTTGATCGAAACCAGAATCAGTAGGTAAGAATACACTTGCACCAAGTAATACATGATATAAAGTTAGGAAAGCAAAGGACCAGTAAAGGATTTTTTTGCTTGAAAGCTTATGAAAAAATAAAAGTAAAAGGCCCGTTACCGCATAAAGGTGCAAAATATCTCCGTACCAAAGAAAAATAAGATGAATAAGACCTATCATTAGTAAAAAGATCATTCTTTTAATGAATAGGGATAGACCATTTGTTTTCATGATGAATAAATAGAAGCCTAATCCAAAAAGAAAAGCGAATATTGGATAAAATTTCATTTGAATAAACAACTGGTAAAATAGTGATAGAAAATGGTCAGCACCATGATAGGTGGTAGTGATCCCATAATAATTCTTCAAAAAATCTGGTGAATGAAAGGTTCGCATATTGACAAGCAATATACCTAGAAGGGCAACACCTCGTATAATATCCAATAACAAAATCCTACTACTTTTATCAGTCATATAGATAAACCACCTTCCTCAAACTTTAAATTGCTCATTTCTCACTAAGTCTATTAGTCTTTCAACTAGGTCACACATTTTACTTAAGTTTATAATAAAAGGGTTAATAGACTACACAAAGTCATTTAAACAATGACTATCAATAGTTTGAAAGCGCTTCCTAATTGGATTCTATCATCAAAATTATACTTTTCCATTATAGTCTATCACCATACCATTCCTACAACATAAAGTGTAAATGTATTTAAAAACTACAAAGTGTAAAAAAACTTGTAGTGCACGACTTTTAATTGTGAAATTAACAAAGGAGGTGCAAGAATTTGGCAAATGGAAAAAATGACTGGAAGAAAGATTTTGAAAAAGCCATTACTCTTCACAAAAAAGGTATTAATGGTGATAAGCAAGCAGCACAAAAGGCATATGAAAGCTTGAAAAACATTAAGCTCCAGGTAAATAATCATCCATTAGTAGAAGCTTACTTCGGAAGCTCATCAGCTTTAATCGCAAGGGACCATTCCGATATAAATGAAAAATCAAACTATGGTAAAAGAGGAATAAAAGCTCTTGATCAAGCAATTAAATTAGATGAAGATAATGTAGAAATTCGTCTATTACGAGGAAACGTAGCATTACGATTACCTGAAGTCTACTTTAAACGTACAAAAACTGCCATAGAAGATTTTAATTATTTAATCAAAGCTTTTGAAAATAATAATCGAGATATCACGAAAGATCAATATCATGAAATTTTACTAAAACTAGGTAAGGCTTACCATACAGTAGGCGACTCCATACGTGCTGAAGAAACTTGGAATAAACTATTAAGTTTAAATAATAGCAAGTATAAAAAGCTTGTTGCTGAAGCAAAGAAAACAGGGGGTGAATAAATGTGGGAAAAAAGGTTAGAACACAGTACCGACAAAATTTAATTTCAACTTTAATAAAATCAAACCCGTATATTAGACCAGAAAATGTTTTAAGAGAAATAGAACCAAAACAAGAAGTAGCAGCAGTACTAGAGCCTGTAAAAGAACTAGTACATGAACGGGTACAACAACTAGTAGATGAAGTAGTGGATGAACCTGTTCAAATTCCTAGCCCAGAATCAATACCAGCACAAATTCAGTTATCATTAGAAGCATTAGTAGATGAACTTGTAGATATATTAGTTCAAGATCAAGACCAATCTTTCAGTAATCAAAACAATTCCATCAAAACAGAGAACTCAAATAAAAGCAACAAATCTAAGGTCAATGGGTCTTATTCTAATCAAACAAGAGAAAAGAACGTAAACAAAGAGCAATCACAAGTGTCAAGTAAAGTTTCAATTCCACAAAATGAGCCATTAAATGCAGCTATTGAATTACACAATGAGGGGATAATGGGAAACAAGCAAGCAGTTAAAAGTGCATATAACTCATTAAAAGATTTAGCAAAGCAAGATAAAAATAATTTAGAAATCCAAGCTTATTTAGGCAGTGCTACTACTTTACTTGGAAGAGATGCAAATAGTGTAACAGATAAAATGAAGTATGCATTAGAAGGCTTGAAGCTGTTAGATGCAGTAGTTGAATCAGCTCCAAATCTAGTAATTGCTAGACTGTTAAGAGGAAATGTTTCTTTTCGATTACCTGAAATGTATTTTCAACGAACTAGTACTGCAATTGAAGATTTTTCATTTTTAGTCCAGGCTTATGAAAAAGACTCTTCCATTCTTACTGAAAGTGAATATAACGAAGTTTTAAAAAATGTAATTGAGGCATGCAAACGATCGAATCAACTTGAAAAAGCAAGCATGTTTCAAAATAAATCGAAAACTGTAAATGGTGAAGGTAAGGTAAAAGGAAACTCAACATCTAGTAAACAATCTTCATCTAAATCTTCAACAAAGGCAAAAAAAAACAGCAAGGGTAAAGGACTAACTGATGAAGCCATTAATATCTATGAAAGAGCATTAAATGGTAGTTCAGTTGAAGTGCAAGAGGCAATCGAATTCTTTGAAAACTTTGTATTAACGAATTCTGCACCTGAGGTTGAAATGGCTTACTTAGATGTGCAGTCAATGCAAGGAAGAGATTCGATAAACACGTATGATATGTTTGGCAGTGCGATAAAATCATTGAAAGCTATGGATAGTCTTGTAAATGAATACCCTTCTAATCGTGATCTCCGACTTGTCCGTGCAAATCACAGTTTACGTTTACCAGAAAACTTTTTTAGACGTGCAGCTACAGCTGTAAGTGATATTGAGTTCCTCTTAAAAGAATATGAGAATGATCCTACCTATTTAACAGAGGAAACCTATCACCAGCTTTTATTTGACCTAGGTTGTGCCTATGAAAGGCTTGAAATGATAGCGGAAGCAAATGAAACATGGAACAGGTTATTAAAAACTAAAACTAGTTTAAGTGAGGTAATGCAGCAAAAAGTGTATGACAAGAGAGAAGTGTATGCTTTTCAAGAGATAAATCTTTCTAAATATTCAACATCAAATAAAGATCAATTTTATAACATGGCGAAAGAACTTCATTATCTAGGTGCAAAAGGGAGCAAAAAAGCTGCAAAGCAAAGCTTAGAAGCTTGGGAAAAAGCGCTGAAAGCATATCCAAATTGTGAAGTTGCGAACACGTATTACGCGGCATCAGCTGCTTTAATGGGCAAGCATGCAAGTGACCCCCAAGAAATGTTCGGAGAAACGATTAAAGCATTAAAGATTTTAAAAACATCAATTAAGACAGATAATCCTGAATTATTATATTTAAGAGGTTCAATCTATCATGCCTTACCAGAGGGCTTCTTCCATTCAAGTGATAAAGCAATAAAAGACCTTAAGGCTGTAAAATCTGCATATGAAAGTAATCGTGAAAAACCGCGAATTTCACATGAGCAATATGTAAAGCTTTTATTTGATTTAGGACAATTATATAAAAAAACGAGTTTCCTAGATAATGCTGAAAAAACATTTATAACACTCTTAAAAGTGGCTCCTGAATCTAAATATGCGCAACGACTAGTAAGTCAGGGGGTTAATAAAGAATGAGTTCGTTGTTTGAAAAAAAACTAAAAAAAGTGAGTATGCCTTTAACCATTACCAAATTCTTTGATGGGACCCTCCATCCAGATAAAATGTCAGCACAACAGATAGAACAATATCATCTTGAATCACTTAAACAAATTGTTCTAAAGGCATATGAAAAAAATGGTTTTTACCGGAAAAAGCTTGATGAGGTTAATGTGAAACCGACTGATATTCAACAAATAAGTGACTTAAGTAAATTACCTTTCTTAACTAAAGATGAGCTTCGAGGAAAACCATATCTTCTTTTAACATGTGACAAACAGGAAATTGCACTTGTTCAAGTATCAACTGGCACCACAGGTGGAGAAGAAATTTATATGATGTATACGTGGAATGACTACTACTTGCATGATCTAGCCCCGAGATATCCTGAATTATTTCCAGTAGATCCTGGCGATGTTTGTTTAAATGCACTTCCATATGAAATGAGTGCAGCGGGTTTAGCATTTCATAAAACATTTATGGAAGGCTGTGAAGCAACTGTCATCCCAGCAGGGAAGGGTGGAGCGTATTCAACCGCTAAGAAAACATTAAAAATGATTCGCGATTTAACGCCAAACATTGTGATTACCACTCCATCATGGGCAATGCTTTTGGCAGAGGAAGCGAGTGAACAAAACTTCGATTTAAAAACGCTACAGTTAAAGAAATTATGGATTACTGGTGAAGGCTGTTCTCCTTCTTTTCGTCAACGCCTTGAAGAATTATGGGGGGTGACCGCTAACTTCTTTTATGGAAGTCTTGAATGTGGTGTATTAGGTATTGAATGTGATGCACATGATGGATACCATTTAGCACAAGCACATGCAATTGTTGAAATTGTTGATCCCAAAACTGGAGAATCACTAGATGAAGGTGAAATTGGAGAAATTGTTGTAACAAGTGCGCTTCGCTACGATACACCGATTTTACGTTTCCGTACTGGTGATCTAGGATATATTGAATCGGAATCTTGTTCATGTGGGGTAACTATGCCAAAGTTTTATTTGCGAGGAAGAGTTGTTGACCAAATTCGCTACAATGGCACATCTTTATCACCTTTTTACCTTGAAGAATTTTTAATGCGTGAGCCTGAAATCGGAAACTGGTTTGAATTTGTTTTGAAAAAAGAAGGAGACAATGACGTTATTAACGTACGTTGTGAGCTTGCAGAAACTGTTGAGCCCTCAGAGCATTTAGCAGATTCCTTAGCTAGTAGAATGGAATTCGCATCAGGCATTCCATTTGTTTTTGAATTTGTTGAAAAGCTACCACGTCCACAAGGAAAGACAGTCAGAGTTGTTTATGAATAGAGGTGAAGATATTGATTATTGATGCACATACGCATTTATCAGACACAGAGTATGGAAACACAGAAACGTATATAAAGCTAATAAAAGAAGCAGGGATTGATCAAGGTGTAGCGGTTCCAGGAGCTATGCTAGATGTTCGAAAAATGACGGATTATATTACAGGTAAATCCAAACCAGATAATCCAGTCCCTGATAATCATTACGTTGAAAATGCAATTAAAACGAATAAAAACATCCAAGGGTTTATTTGTATTAACCCACATGATAAAGATGTGAGTGAACAATTAGAAAATGGTCTCAAGCTTGGATTTAAAGGACTTAAGCTCTCTCCTTTATCTCATCAATTTTCATTTGCATCAAAAGGTGTTACTTCCTTAGCCTCCCTTTGTGGTGAGTACGGTTTCCCTGTTTATTCTCATGTCGTATACAGCCCTGGTGCGTCAACAGCTAAATTTGTTCAGCTAGCAAAGCAATTTCCAAAAACCAATTTTATCATAGGTCATATGGGTTTTGGTCCAGCTGATCAAGAAGCTGTTGAGGCTGCAAGAACACTTCCTAACTTCTATTTGGAAACATCCACAGGTAACTATCTTCATATTCAGGAAACTGTAAAGAAGCTTGGCACTTCAAAGGTGATTTTCGGCTCAGAATACCCTCTTTCACACCCTGCAATTGAGTTAGAAAAAATTTTAAGATTGCAAATAACCGACAATGAACGTGAACAAGTTTTAAGTAAAAATATTAAACATCTTCTACAGATGTAATAAAGGGTGTGTTTACATGGACACACATAAGAAGATGGCAGCATTAAACGAAGTGCTTGCTTACGCCAAAACGTCCAATTATTATTCAAATCGTATTCCACAGCTACCAATAAAGTCACTTGCTGATTTAGCCCACATTCCTTTTACAACCAAAAATGATTTGCGTTCACAATCACCTTATGGACTTTTGCCAAGTCAGGCAGAATCTTTATCTCAGTATCATGAATCATCTGGAACAACTGGCCAACCCGTTTCTGTATGGTATAGCGATAAAGATTTAGATGAAATTACGAGCCGGATCGCGACATGTGGTGTTAATTTTAACCAGGAAGACATTGTCCTCATCCGTTTTCCATATGCTCTCTCAACGATCTCACACTTTATGCATCGAACTGTGCAAAAACAAAGAGGATGTGTCGTACCTGCAGATAGTCGCACAACGGTAACACCTATGCCAAAAGTGATCAATTTATTAAGGAATTTAAATGTAACCGTGCTTGCGTGTATTTCCTTACAAGCAATTATGCTAGCAGAAGTAGCGGAAATGCAGGGGTTAAACCCAAAAACGGACTTTCCATTCCTAAGGGCCATTTGTACAGCTGGTGAACCATTAACACCGTACAGAAGATCTTTAATAGAAGGCATTTGGGGTGTCCCAGTATTTGATAATTATGGAATGACAGAGATTGGAACAGCAATGATTGATTGTCCTTCCCAACAGATGCATTTGTTCGATGATTGCTTTCACATTGAGGTTTTACAAGATGACTTTCAAACAGAAGTAAACGATGGTGAATGTGGTAACTTAGTTGTTACTACATTACGAAAACGAGCCACCCCGATGATACGCTATGCTACAGGAGATATTGTTCAGGTTAAACATAGCAAATGTTTATGTGGAGCTAGCTGTTCATTTGTTATTCGAGGAAGAAAAGATGACATGATCACAATAAATTCCGTCCAATTTGATTTGTATGAAGTCGAAAAAATCATATCCAAATTACCTGCAAGACGATTTTGGTCGGTTGGTAATTGGAAAAATCACCTCTATCTATTTGTCGAACAAGAATCTGAGCATGATATGGTGCCAAAGGAATATATTGACTCACTTAAAACTGCCTACGGTATAGACCTCTCTATCTTCCTTTTAGAAAAAGGAACCCTTTATGATCGGAAGGATCCTTTATCCTTTGGTATGAAGGCGAAGCCTCGCTATTATTTAACTGAAAAAGAAACACAAAGCCTATTAACACAAATAAAAATTTTTTAAATTGGAAGGAGCAATTATTGTATGCAACAAAAAGCAAGACAAGTTTGGTATGACGGTAGAGGAGTTTCAGTTGAAAATATGGATGTATGGGAGTTAATTAATCATTCTCCTATTGATAAAGTATTGGTTTCATTAAAACAGCGTCAGGATGGATACTTTCCTCAAAAAATATCCTTTATTACAGAAGTAACAGAGAACGAAGAGCTTGAACAGGTGCCAACAGGTGATGTTGTGTTTTCTGATGATCAAGAAATTTTAACAAATGCTAAAAAATCAGGCTATAAAACATGTATTTTTTATTCAGTAGATAATCGAGAAATGTTAGAACGATGTTCAAGAGAAGCAAGTAATTATGACTTTGCTGCAGTAGATTTTGACCTACCGACAAACATTCCACTTGAATTAATTATTGCTAGATTAGAAGAAAGCAACACAATTTTATTACGTGCTGTAAACACGGCGATTGATACCGAGATTGCTTATGGAACGCTAGAAAAGGGTAGTGATGGTGTTCTGTTTACTACATCTGATATTGATGAGGTTAAACGACTAACTACATTTATGTCGAAGCAATCTTTGCCTATTTTAGAATTGCATCCAATGGTCGTCACTGAAGTAATGCATGCAGGTATGGGAGTTCGAGCATGTATTGATACAACAGGAATCATGACTCAAGATGAAGGGATGATCATTGGTTCTACATCTGGTGGAGGAGTATTTGTTTGCTCTGAGACACATTATCTCCCTTATATGAACTTAAGACCTTTCCGTGTAAATGCTGGTGCTGTTCACTCATATGTTTGGCAGCCAGAAGACGCTGCTGAGTATTTAAGTGATTTGAAAGCTGGAGATAAAGTTCTTTGTGTTAATACAAAGGGGGAAACTCGAGTTCTAACAGTTGGTCGGATTAAAACAGAGGTACGCCCAATGTTATTGATAAAAGGAAATGTTGGAGATCGCGAATTAAATGTCATTGTTCAAGATGACTGGCACATCCGGATTATGAGTGCTGATGGAAAACCTCGAAATGCGTCAACGATTCAACCTGGTGATGAGTTACTTGCCTATGTATGTGAACCAGGAAGGCATGTAGGGGTTAAAGTAAGTGAAACAATTATTGAAAAATAGAGGGAGGGTGAAATCTTAATGTCAGGAAAAGAAATACGTCTAAAGAAACTATACCACCATTCTGAGAAGTTATTAATTGTCCCATTGGATCATGGTATTACAATTGGTCCTGTTACAGGATTAGCTGAGATAAATGAAACCGTTAAAGCCGTATTTGCAGGTGGTGCAGATGCAGTAGTCGTTCATAAAGGTCTTGTTCGTTATTTAAAGGATACACTTGGTTCAAATAAAGGTGAATTAATTATTCATTTATCTGCGTCTACTTCACTAGCACCTGAAGCACAGGCAAATCGTAAGGAAGTCGTTTCTTCTGTTGAGCATTCGATTCGTTTAGGGGCAACAGCTATTTCGACTCATGTTAATTTAGGTTCACCGTTTGAAGCAGAACAGTTAAGGGATGTTGGTTTAATTGCTGAAGAATGTGACAAATGGGGTTTACCATTACTTGCGATGATGTATGTGCGTGATGGTTCGAAGGAACATGAGTTTGATCCAAATCGTATTCGGCATGCAGCCCGTGTCGCAGAAGAGCTAGGTGCAGATATTGTAAAAGTAAATTATAGTGGATCAGCTGAGTCATTTAAAGATGTGGTTACTGGAGTGAAAATTCCAGTATTAATTGCTGGTGGTGAACGACTAAATTCAAATGCTGATTTGTTAACAATGATTGACGATGCCGTATCTGCTGGTGCTAACGGGATCTCAATAGGCCGTAATATTTTTCAAGCTGAAAACCCGACAAAACTTTGTGAAAGCATTCGTTCAATTTTAGACCAATAAACACGAGGTGGAATATGGATAATAAAATGAATCAAGGAATTGGAAATTTAGCTAAAAAAATAAAGAAATTAAAACAACAAGGAGCAAATGGTGAAGACATTCAAGCTGCTGTTTTTGACATGATTAAAGATCTAGGTTTAAACATTCCAATCGATAAAAATCAGAGCAACTGAAAGGGATGAATAAAAACGATGGCAAATAAAGAAAATAAACAAAATGTTAAGAAAGCTGTCAAAACGTTTAAGGATCAAATAAACACTGCGTTAGACGGCAATAATCAGTCTAAAGACATCCAAGCAGCTGTTAATGAATTGTTAAATACGTTAAATATTCAAAGACCATAAGGTTTGGAGGTTGAACATTTATTTGTTCAGCCTCTTTTTATTTAATTTATTTTAGAAAGTATGCATTCAAATTGTAAAATAAGCCAAAATAGGATGGTGGTAAAAAATACAATTATTAGTGGAGGAAATACAATGCTAAAAAAAATAATTTTGGCTACAACCATTTTGATGTCAGCACTACCTACTGTTTCTCATGGTCAAATCAAGACCTTTAAAGAACCACCATTTGAATTTTATAAAGTGTCACCAGGAGATACTTTTTGGTACATAGCACAGCGTTACGGACTAGATTATCGAAAACTTATGGAATTAAATCCAACAGTTGAACCAAGAAATATGCACGTAGGAGAAGTTATTCGCTTAAAAGCAACTGCATCAAGTCCAAGTGGATTTGAAGAACAGGTTGTACAATTAGTTAATCAACAAAGAGCAAAAGCTGGATTAAAACCTCTTACACATCGCGCTGATGTGAAAAATGTTGCCCAGAAAAAAGCTGAAGATATGATCAATTCAAATTATTTTTCTCATACAAGTCCAAACTATGGTTCACCATTTGATATGTTAAAAACATTTGGAATAAGCTATTCCTATGCTGGAGAAAACATTGCAAAAGGCCAAAAAACTCCACAAGAAGTGATGAATGCATGGATGAACTCATCAGGTCATAGAGCAAACATATTAAAACCAGAATTTGATACAATTGGTGTTGGGTTTTATCATGGTGCATGGGTTCAGATGTTTATTAAGGCGAGATAATAATAAAAACAGTAGTAGTGTTGGCTTGTTGTACTGAATGCTAGAGCATTAATCTAAATTAGAAAAACAAGGGGTGGTGTTAGTCACCCCTATGTTTCTGATTATTAAAACTAGATTTAATTGTTACTTTTAAAAACATCCCTACCAACTGCTCCGACAGACATATTTGTTTCTGACCTTGTATTAATGTCATCTTCACGTCTAGCTTTATCATGTGAATGTTGTTGGTCAGAACCAAGATAAGCTGATTTATGTTTTGCTTCAGTCTTGATAAATTGATCAAAATTTTGGTTTACCATATCATCTTTCATCTCCGATAACTTTTATGTTTATGTTTCTTCCCTATCATAACCTTTTTCTTATTTTTCATGACCTTAATTTAAATGAAAAAGGTACCAGTTAAGGTACCTTTTTGCCAATTATATGAAATTGAAGTTGTTATCTTGCTCCGCCACTCATTTGTGATTGAGCAAAAGAAACTAAACGTTTTGTGATTTCTCCACCAACTGATCCATTTGCACGAGATGTTGTTTCTCCACCAAGGTTTACACCAAATTCTGACGCGATTTCATATTTCATTTGGTCGATCGCCTGAGCAGCACCAGGTACCACTAGTTGATTTGAGTTATTACCATTGCTTGCCATGTTGAATCCATCTCCTTTATGAATAATTGTTTGGTGGGTTAAGTTGGATTTGCACCAAGCTTTTAACCTTCTAGGCTAACCCGTGATTAGTTAGGACTATTATGATTCAACGATTAATTTTTATACTATTTTCCTTTATAAGGTTCTGAAGTTCACTGATGATTTTGGCACTTTGTTTGGACGTCTGCAGCGGAAGTCAATAACCAAGTTTAAACAAGTGCCTTTTCATAAGCTAATAATCTTTGTGATGTTGTTGATAATAATATCTCACGTTTAAATTGAATTATTCTTCCGTTGACCTGGTAAATATAGTCAATTTTAAGATAGACGAAAGAACGACATTTTCTTGGATCTATTGGCTAACCTGAAAAATGTTGTGGAATAATAGCATCAATATTATGATTTATTAGGAGTTGACATCGTGGCAAGCGTTACTATAGAGAAAAGCAAGCATATAACATACGATGATATTGGTGAAGGAATACCTGTTATCTTTATTCATCCACCTGGTATGGGAAGACATGTTTTCTATTATCAACGAAATCTTAGCAGGGACATGAGAGTAATATTCCCAGATTTGTCCGGTCATGGAGATAGCTCGAAGATAACTAGTGAAGAAGTAACAATAGAATATTATAGCAAAGAAATAATTGCTCTTATTGATGAGTTAAAATTAAAGAAAGTAGTTTTATGTGGATATTCTGCAGGTGGTGCAATTGCACAATATATTAGCTCTCATTTTCAAGACCGTGTGGGTGGCTTAATATTATTTGGAGGGTATCCAGCTGTATTAAATTCTTCTCTTAGATTGGAGCATAAGCTTGGTATGTATATGGTTAATCACCATAAAAACCTTTTAACACATATTTTAGCAATGAGTCATACTAAAAATGATAAATTAAAAAAATTACTTATTACTCATATGAATAAATCACAGCAAGGTGTTTGGTATAGATATTATGAAGAGGTCCTTCATATGAATATCATTGAAGATATTTATAAAATTAACGTACCATTGTTATGGATGGATGGAACGAGGTCAGATGCAATAAATCGATACAATACTTACTTTAAAAAAAGAACATCTGATTATCGCATTGTCCTATTTAAACATGTCAATCACCAAGTACCAACAAAGAAATGGAAACAAGTAAATGAAGAAATTGTCCAATATATTCTTAACTTAGACACAATGAAAGAAAATCTTTAAATTTTAGCAGGAAATAAAAGAAAAATGAATAATATTATATAGATTGCAGTTTTTTATTTGCTCCTAGTCCGAGGAATAAAAAAATATAGACATTCTAATCGTTATAGCTGGAGGAGAGAAGCATGGAAATTTTAAGAAAACAATTTGGAGAATATAAGGGAGAACCAGTATATTCATTTACGCTTCAAAATAATCAGGGTATGAAAGTAACTTGTATTTCCCTTGGTTGTATTATTACAGAGGTGCTAACTCCTAATAAAGCAGGAGAATTTGAAAATGTCGTTCTTGGCTTTGATGATGTAAATAATTATATAGAAAATTCTCCATATTTTGGCGCAGTCGTTGGGCGTGTTGCAGGAAGAATTAGTAGTGGAAGTTTTGATTTAGATGGAAAAACCTATACCTTGCCCAAAAATGAAAGCGACAATCATTTACACGGTGGACCAGAAGGCTTCGATCGAAAGCTTTGGAAAGCCGAAATTGTGGAACGTAAAAATGAGGTAGGTGTGGAATTTTCATATTTAAGCAAGGATGGGGAAGCGGGTTATCCAGGTAATTTATCTGTTAAGGTAACGTATCTATTAAATAATCAAAATGAATTGTTAATTTCATACGCTGCTACAACTGATAAGAAAACATTGGTTAATTTGACTAATCATACATATTTTAATTTAAGTGGTGATGTAAAAACAGATATCTTATCCCATAAATTAAAATTAAAAAGCAAACAATTCCTTGAACTAAGTGAGCAATTAATTCCAACTGGTGCTTTTCTTGATACTGAAAATACACCTTTTGACTTTAGAAAAGGTAAAACAATTCAAGAAGGCATCACAGCAGATCATGATCAAGTTAAATTAGTAGGTCAAGGTATTGACCATCCATTCGTACTAGAAGAAAATCATAATCAAGAGATTATATTGCTTGATGAACAAAGTGGTAGAAAATTAATCGTTGAAACAGATGAACCAAGTGTAGTTATATACACGTCAAATATGATGGATGAAAGTTTTCAAATTCGAGATGTACAATCTAAAAAGTATTTAGGAATATGTTTAGAAACTCAAGGGCTACCAGACTCAATTCATCATGCTGAATTTTCTCCGTGTATATTAGATGTCGGAGAGAAGTATAAAACAACAACAAAGTATACATTTACTACAGCTGATTAAAACAAAAAAC
Source organism: Metabacillus sp. KUDC1714 (assembly GCF_014217835.1). Lineage (NCBI taxonomy): Bacteria > Bacillati > Bacillota > Bacilli > Caryophanales > Bacillaceae > Metabacillus > Metabacillus elymi. The sequence continues at coordinate 5,500,933 of NZ_CP055263.1, read as the reverse complement.
TGCTCTAATACTCTGTAAAATGAAGGATAGGTGAATGTACCTTTTTATAAACAGAGTAAGTGTTTATCTTTAATGTCACACATTAAATAAAAATTAAGTACATCACATCTATATAGTGGTGTACTTTTTTATTTATTTCTTATTCAAGTAGTGCAGTTTTGTTGAAGAAGGAATTTGTATGTTTGAAAAAGAATTATTTTTTAATAAATGTTTATTTTTTAAGGAGGATATATGAAATTTATTTTAATATTTGGACCACAGGCAGTTGGTAAAATGACCGTTGGACATGAATTAGAAAAAATAACTGAACTGAAACTTTTTCATAATCATATGACAATTGAGTTCGTTACTCCTTTTTTTAGTTATGGATCTGAAGTAGGAAAAAGATTGGTTAACTTATTTCGCCAAGAAATATTTGAAGAAGTTTCTAAAAGTAATTTATATGGTTTGATTTTTACTTATGTATGGGCATTTGACCAGCAAGCTGATTGGGATTATGTTGATAAAATCTGTAATATTTTTGAATCTAAAGGTGGAAGTGTTCACTTTGTAGAACTTGAAGCAGATATTGAAGAAAGAATAGATCGTAACAAAAGTCCCCACAGACTTGAACATAAGCCGACAAAAAGAAATATAAAGTGGTCAGAAAACGAATTAAAAACCAGTTTAGAAAAACATAGATTAAATTCAAAAGATGGGGAAATAACAAAGGAAAACTACATTAAAATAAAATACTAATTTAAGTGCAGAAGACGTTGCAAAAATGATTAAAGAAAAATTTCAATTATAGTAGGACTAAATAGATGGAATGGATACTCCTGCTTGCAGTTGTTATTTGGTTTATCTCCAAAAAAAGGATAAATAGAGCATATTTTATTCTGCTCATCTATCCTTACGAATTTACCCCAAAAAAATGTCTGAGATTAAATTAAAATATAATGTTATTAAGGGATTAAACAAAATATCTTGACTTTTAATAATAGCGTTTTTTACTATATAAAGCTCACTGTTGATTATTGCACTTTGTTGTGTGAAAAGGCTGAAGCGGTTATCACCAACTAAGTAACAGAGCCTACTTTAGAATTTTAAAATATAACTTAATCCCCATATGGATAAGACACGTGAATACTATCAATTGTCCCTGGTTCATCTTGAATAACATTTAGAGATTGCATATAATTTGCAAATTCCTTCTGAAGCTCTTTAGGTGCACCCTCTTTTAAGTGCCAGTTACCAGGCTCATCAACAAAATATTCACTGTTTACAAACTTAGGATACTTTTTAGGCAACCTTATCACTCCATTTCTATATATAATCCTCTTTAGGTTTACCTTATATGGGAGTTTAAATCTTGTTAAATGAGTGTTTTTTTCAAAACATAATGGGAAGAGGGAGATAATTAACGATAATTTACTCAATGGCAATTTAAAAAGCTGATAGCATATGTCTTTAGAGAGGACAATATGAATCAGCTTTTTAATTAGTCTATTTCGAGGTTATTGTTTCCTTTTCTTTTTTGTCTTTTTCAACCGTTATTCTATGGTGGAAGAAGCCTGACTTTGTAAAAAGTTGTGTAACGAATCCTGTTATTTGTTTATAATTATCTTCGATTTTTTCGACTACATAGTTAAATCTTTCAAACAATGTTGCTTTTAGACTGTCCATCTCTCTTGACATCTTTTGGTTTAATGCTTCTTGATGCTCTAGTCGTTCAAGAATCGTTTTATGGAAAGATTCCTGTAATTCAAGAGTTTTTAGTATATCAGCGTTTATAGTATTTTGTTCCTCTAATTGATCGCTAAGACTATGATGAAGACCACCGAATTGTTCGATTTTTTTCGAAAGTTGTTGAATGGCTGTATCCTGAATGGTTAGCTGATCAACAATCGCTTGATTTATTAATCCTTCATTATCATATTTTTTTATTAATTCATGATTAAATTCATCGATAGCTTCAAATCGCTCTAACAATGTTTTGTAAGCTTGCTCTTGTCTTGTAATATTTTCAATTAGTGGTGTTGTCCGTTTTTCCTGATGTTCAATTTGTTTTAAAACATGGTTAAAATGTTGTTCTTGTTCATTTCTCGTTTCGTTTACTAGATTATTTACCTCATTTGAGGCATTTTTTAATGAGGAATTTATATTACTCTGCTGCTTAATAAATTCCTGCAGATAATTTTTTCGAAAAGAATCTTGATTGGAAGTTATTTTTATTTCTGAACTTTGTTTATATAATGTACGGTTTTCTTGATTTTTTATATAGACCATTATTTTCACTCCTCTCATTAAAAACGGAAATGATGTTAATAGCTTATGTGCTAACCCAATGTTTTGATCACTAATTTTTCTAAAGATAAAAATGTAGGATTTCTTAACAGGTAGGACATACTAGTGAGGATAAAATAGAAAGGTGGTTGAGAGATGAGTATAGAGTGGTTTGACCGTGTAAGTGGTGAATTACAGGAGCATCTTGAATCAATTTGTGAAAAATATGATCAAGTAGGTCATATGTCAATTGATCGTGGTGCAAAACATCCAAGAATTGAATTTTTTGTAGAGACAGAAGATGATGATCGCGATTATTTTTGCACATTGTTTTTCGATCCTCATAATGAAGACTTCTATATTGAAACATTTGATTTTGAATACGAGCAAACCTCTAGAACGCTTCTTTCAGATATAGAAGACATTATTGATGCTGTACATGAAAGCTTTCATATTTTTATGAATGACGATTATGACGAGGATGAGGAGTCTTTTGAAGTGGATTCGGATGATATAGATTCGGATATATTTGAAGAAATTGATGTTGAATGGGAGACACCTGAGGTTACAGCTTTTACATATGAGGATGAAGTAGAAGTAACGTATCAATTTGGTGTCGTTCAAGAAACTGGTGATGGTGTTCTTCGACGCATCAATCGGATACGGACTGACGATGATGATTTAATTAAAGATGAAACTAATTTTATTTTTAGTAAAGAAGAGGCTAGTACGATTATTGCTATGATTGCAAGTCATATGGATTCATTATCTGAGTTTGATTTGCAATAAATGATCTTTATTAAATGCGAAAAAAATCCCCCCTTAAAAAAGGGGAGAATATGAATCGAAATTCTAATTGAGGTAAGAGTTCACATGTTAATTTTTTCATTGACCTCTTTATTCTTAATGTATTTAATAAAAACATCTTTGATCATTGCACCTGTTGAGATGACTTTTCCAGCTTTAAAAGCTGTAAAACCATCTCCACCTAATGCTAAATAGTCACTGATGGCCACAGTATATACTTGGGAAGGTATTATTTCCTTCCCTTTATTGTCTCGTAAATCTTTGATTTTTCCCCCAGCTTTTGTATTTTCTTCAATGTGATATGAAACCCCAACAGTTTGTAATAAATTCTTTTTGTGCCACTGTTGTTCTAACACAGCTTTGATTTGCTTTCCTGTTAATTTGATTTTTACCACCTTGTGATTAAAAGGTAATGAGCGATAAATATCTTCAACCGTAATATCACCTTTATTTAAGTTTAGTCTAATACCTCCGTGATGAATAAAAGCAATATCAGTATTCATCTCTTCCATCATTGATTTGCTTATTAATTTTGCGAGAAGGGATTCTCCTTGCTTATCCTTTTTTCTAGAAATTGAGTTGTTAGCCGTCATGATAACTTCATTCATTTTATAATTTAACTTCGATTTATATTTATTAATTAGCTTAATTGTTGCCTTGTCTGGTTCAATAAATTGATGCAAAGTTAGATGAATATTTGCATTTTTCTTAATAATTTCACCTGACCTAGAATTTAACTCAAGTTGTACTTGTGATATCGCTTTACCATAGGAATATCCTTGAACAATTAATTTATCATCTACTAATGTATTCGCAAATGCGTGATTATGACCTGCAAAAATTACATCTACTTCATCATGTATCAGTGGTGCCATTTTGACCATAGCTTGCTCTGGATTATCACCGGTTAGATTTGATTTGGCAGAAACATGAGCTAATACAACAATTGCTTTAACCCCTTTATTCAGTAATTGTTCTGTGGCTTGATTAATCGCAGTTACTTCGTCAATTATATCTACTTGCTCTCGATTCTTGTAGACGACAAAATCATTCGTTTCTGTTGTGACAACACCAATAAAGCCGATTTTAATTCCATTTATTTCTTTTATTGTAAAAGCTGGGAAAAGTGGGGAATTTGTCTTTTTTTCAATCACATTTGCGGAAATGTAGGAAGTAGTGGTCCCATTATAGCTATTTTCATGATCCCCGCTTAAAAGTCTTTGCATTTCTGGAACACCATTATCAAATTCATGATTTCCAAGAGTCCCTATATCCACCTTTAATAGGTTTAGAAATTCGATCGTTGGTTCATCTTGGTATAGAGCAGAAATAGGTGGACTAGCACCGACCATATCACCAGCATGAACAAGTATAGTATGTTTTTGTTGAAGTTTTAATTTATTAATATAGGCTGCTACATACTCTGCACCTCCAACTTTTTGCCCGAAAATTTCTTGGTATGTATTTAATTGTCCATGAAAATCATTCATTCCAAGTAATTGTACCTTTACCATATCACCGCTTGTTGAATGATTTGCTGCAGAGTAAACAGATGTAGTTAAGAGGAGAAGGCTAATACAGCTAAACAGGATAATCTTTCTTTGCCTAGTCAAGTTATATCCCTCCTTATTCATTTTCTAAAATAAGCTTAGCACTCATAAATTAATTTCAACTTAAGTGTGCGTAAAGTTTTAATGAATTTATAAATTTGTACATAAGCTAAATTTATATGTAGGGTTTTTAACAGGAAACCACGAAAGTATAAGGGTACAAAGACTTTTAAGATGATTTTGACTTATAATATGTAATCTTTTTGTAAAAGGCTTTTACAAAAGTGGTAGGAAAAGGCGGGGTTACATGGATCAGTTTAAGAACGATCTAAAGGAAGAGCAATCGAGAATAAATTTTGTTAGGAATAAAATGATCGAAGATGTTGCTTTTTTACAAAAACAAACATCCTCGGTGAAAACGGATATCGTCAACATTCGTAAAAACTTTTGGGATGACGTCACTGTCAATATGGATGATGCAGTTGAAGCAGGGGAAACAGCAACAAGTATTAAGCAGCAAGCAGAATTTTTATCCGAACGTGAGCATCGTCATAAACACCTTGATCGTGATTTGAAAAATTTAAAAAGACTTATTGATACCCCTTATTTTGCGCGTATAGATTTTTTAGAGGATGGGGAAAGAGTATTAGAAAGCATTTATTTAGGAATTGCTTCCTATCTTGACCGTAACTCAGATGAGTTTTTAGTCTATGATTGGCGAGCGCCAATTTCAAGTTTGTATTATGATTACTCACTTGGACCTGCAGAATTTACTGCACCTGGTGGAACTGTTCGTGGTGAGTTAAAGCTTAAAAGGCAATTTATTATTAAGGATGCAATTATTGAAGGTATGTTTGATTCCGGAATTACAATCGGAGATGAGCTTCTTAAAGAAGTACTTGGGAAACAGTCAGATACACAAATGAAGAATATAGTTGCTACAATTCAGCAGGAACAAAACAAAGTGATTCGAAACGAAAAAGGAAAGCTCCTTATTGTTCAAGGTGCAGCTGGAAGTGGTAAGACTTCTGCCGCTCTCCAACGAGTAGCATTCCTCTTGTATAAATATCGAGAAACATTAGAAGCTGAGGAAATTCTTTTATTTTCACCAAATCCGATGTTTAATAGCTATATTAGAAATGTTTTACCAGAGCTTGGTGAAGAAAATATGCAACAAACAACGTTTCAACAATATTTACAACATTCTCTTGGAGAATATTTTGAGATTGAGGATCCGTTTTCTCAGATGGAGTATATGTTAACTGCACAAAAAGAAGATTTTTATGAAATAAGACATAAAGCGGCAAAGTATAAATCCTCTTTTCAATATATGGATAAAATAGAAAGTTATCTTACTTATTTAGGTAAGCAAGGGATGGTTTTTCAAGATATCACATTTAGAGGTAATGTGCTTTTTAGCTCGGACGCAATTTATACCTATTTCTACTCGCTTAGCCCAACGATTTCGATTACTAATCGAGTAAAACTCGTTTCAGATTGGTTGGTAAGTGAACTAAAGAAACTTGAGAAAAAAGAGCGAAATAAGGAATGGGTAGAAGAAGAGATTCAGTTTTTAAGTAAAGAGGAATATCAATTTTATTATCAAAAGCTGAGTAAGCAAAAAAGGTTTTCCCAGGATACGTTTGATGATTTTAATCGTGAGCAAGAAAACTTAAGTAAATATGTTGTGAAACGTCATTTCAATTCAATTAAAAAGCAAATTGCTACCCATGACTTTATTGATATACCAGCCATTTATCAGCAATTGTTTAAATTGCCAGGAGAAACCTTTGAAGAAAACGTAGGTGATGAAATTTCAGACTCAGATTGGGCAGATATTTGCTCATTTTCAATTAATGAGATTAACCATGAAAGGCTCACCTATGAGGATGCAACACCATTTTTATATGTTAAGGAGAAAATAGAGGGTTTTAAAGTAAATACTAGTGTTAAATATGTGTTTATCGATGAAGCCCAAGATTATTCTGCATTTCAATTTGCTTTTATAAAGCATATATTTCCAAATGCGAGATTTACTGTGCTTGGTGATTTGAATCAAGCGATTTATGCACATCATTCTTATTCAGGGATTGAAGCGCTTAAGTTTTTATTTGATTCTGAACGAACGGAAAGGATTGAGCTAAAAAGGAGTTATCGTTCAACTAAACAAATTATTGAATTTACACGTGCACTACTGGAAAACGGAAACGAAATAGATCCCTTTAATCGGCAAGGCAGTAAGCCGGTTATGGTTGAAAAAGACTCTACAGAAGCGTTAATAAACGGGATTGCTCAAAGAGTTAAAACACTAGATTCGTACAAGTCAATTGCAATTATTTGTAAAACAGCGCAGGAAAGCGAAAATGTATATAAATTACTAAAAGAGAAAACGGAAGTTCATTTAGTTGATAAAAGAACTAATGAATTTGGTTTAGGAGTCGTCATTATTCCGGCTTATTTAGCAAAAGGCATTGAATTTGATGCAGTTTTCATATTTAATGGGTCTAAGGAGCAATATGGATCTGAAGATGTTAGAAAACTTTTCTATACTGCATGTACACGGGCAATGCATGAATTATTTGTGTATTATAAAGGAGAAATAACCCCATTTATCAGTGAAATACCACAGCACCTATATAATGAAGAGTTTTAGTATGTACGAGGGAGGGACAGTGTGGAAATCCTTGCAAACCTACCATATATAATAATTACGAGATCGATTGAAAATAATATTCAGTTCCAAAGGGAAGAGGAGCACGAGATTACATTGTCTTCTCAGCAGGTTTGTACATCTTTTGATTCTTTTTTATTGGATGAAGTATTAGATATTTCATACCGCTTTTTTTCAAAAGACATGGGTTTTCTCTATTTGCACACGACAAAAGGGATGCATGCTTATGCAGTAAAAACAAGTCCAAAGCCCTTTATCGAGAAATTTAAAAGTATTAAGTAATTTCATTAGAAAGGGACTATTATTATCAACCAATATGTTGACAAAATAGTCCCAGGTGTAATATTTATGTATTACGATTGATTTCAAACTTTTTCATTTCAATAAAACGTTTAAAATCTTCTTTGCCTATCCCAGATCTCATCGCTTCTTTTACCAAGTACATTATCTCTTGATTAACATTAACAGCATCCCCAGCAAGAAAAACATTATTGTTAGCGTTCATACCTTTCCCCCTTAAGATGTTTTTAGAGATAATACCCTTTATTTTAAGAAACAAAACCTAAAAATAAGTTTTTTAAGTGAAAATAAAAACCTGACAGGTCATTGACCTGTCAGGACACTAGATTAAAAGATATTCAAAATATAAGCTATGTTTACTCAAGTAAATCTTTGCAATTAAATCCTTGTTGTTTTAGCATTTGAGGTACATCTTTATAATTGTTGTTATAATGGCTTTCTTTATAAAAACTTGAAATTCTATTTGTCCATGTTGAGTTATTTTGCCCATTTGATTTTATCAATTGTTGTTCTTTAAAAACCTCATTATATGACTTTATGTACTTCTCTTGGTTGTTGTTGTATTCTTCTTTATGAACAAAAGTCTCTTTAGCTAAACGCGGATTTAATCCTGGATCGTCGCTTCCATAACCAATACATAAACCAGCAATTGGAATAACATACTGTGGTAACTGTAACAGTTCAATTACTTCAAGGGGCTGTCTGCGTATACCACCTATCGGTACAACACCTAAACCTAAAGATTCTGAAGCTGCTATGGCATTGCTTAGCGCAATGCCAACGTCTGTTGCTCCAACTAAAAGGATATCTGCATCATGAATAGCTTCGAATGGTACATTTTCGATGTCACTTGCCATTTTTGCTCGATTAAAATCAGCACAAAAGACTAAAAATGTTGGTGCTAGCTTAATGTGTTCTTGATTCCCGCAAAATGTTGCGAGCTTTTGTTTCCGCTCCTTATTTTGCACAACAATTACAGAAACTTGCTGACCATGAATCCATGTAGGAGCTGCTTGTGCAGCCGAGAGTATCGCATTAAGATGTTCATTTTCAATCTGTTTTTCTTCAAATTTTCGAAATGAACGATGACTTGTTAATGTTTTAATAACTTCATTCATGCTTAATCCTCCTCAATCACTAATGCAGTAACTGTACTTTACTTTGGTATTATTTTCAAATAATTCGATTTAAATGATAAACTAAGTAACAAAGTAGTGCTATTCATCAGGCTTTTCAAAAGACGATCTGCGGGTAATGTGATGACGAAAGCTAATCACAAATATAATTATGAGATAGTTTCTAAGTAAACAAAAAACAAAAGGATGGGTGGGGTGACATTGTTAATAAACTCCTTTTTGAAAAACATTCTACGATTAACTAAATCGAAAATTGCTCCTAACAATTTTCTAGTAATTGCCCATCGCGGTGCTTCTGGCTATGCACCCGAGAATACGATGGCTGCATTCAAAAAAGCGCTAGAGTTAAAAGCTGATTATATTGAGTTAGATGTACAGATGACAAAGGATGGCAAGCTAGTTGTCATACATGATACGAATGTATCACGAACAACAAACAGTGAAGGTGAGGTAAGGGATTTTACCTTTCAAGAATTAAAAAAACTTGATGCAGGAAGATGGTTTCATATGAAATTCTCAGGACAAAGGATACCTAGTCTTCAAGAGGTGATTTCGGAATTTCATGGGAAACTTGGATTGTTAATCGAGATAAAAAATCCAAATTTATATCCAAACATTGCTGAGGTACTTGCAGATGAACTAAAGAAGAACAACTTGCATAACCTAGATAACAATGAAGTGATTGTCCAATCTTTTGACTTTGAGTTATTACAACGGTTTAATAAATTTGTTCCAAATGTACCATTAGGTCTACTTGTTAAATATCGTGTACATGGTATTTCGAATGTACAACTTAAAGAATGGTCTACACTTGTTCAATATATAAATCCAAATAAAGCACTCGTCACAAAAAAGTTAGTTAAAAGAATACAGTCTTATAAATTAAAGGTTATGCCTTACACAGTAAGAGATTTGAAGTCAATTAAGGGATTATTGGATGCAAAAGTAGATGGAATTGTTACAGATTATCCGGATTACTTCAAGGAGTGAATATCATTAAAGGCTGATACCAATGGTGTCAGCCTCTTTAATCGTTAAAGAATTTATAATATTCTTGAACTTTTGATAGCGCTTTGACATCCAGCTCCAGCGTCTTATGCCTGCCTTAGTCTGATCAAGGCGCTTGTGCTTTTGTTCATTCATGAATTTTCTTGCTGTTGGCCAATTTCTTTCTCAGCGATTAAGGAGTTAGCAACCTCTTGGTGTTTATGCTCATTTACAGAATCGCCATCAATATTTTTTAGATTTGGAAATGTGCCATCTGTTTGCAATGTTATTTGTTCTTTTTTTGGTGCGTTTGTCAAATAGGTTTCTTTTTTCATAATCTACAAAGCCCCCTTGAGTCTTTATTTAACCCCATTTCATTTATTATAGTTTTAGCTAAAGTAAGATCTCTCATTCCTTTGTCTAATGAACAGGTGAATAAAGTTTTATAATTAGAAGACTCAGTGATGAAAAACAATGGATTGAAAACGCTTATATAATAGAAGAAACTCGTCCTGATTTAAGAGGTAGTTCCCAATTATTCCCTAAAGAGAAGCTGATGATTATTTGTTATGATGTATTACGTAAGGCTAACCCAGATAGTAAAGCTAGCCTTATGTAATGATAACTATTGATATTGCTCTAGGATTGAAAAGAATTCCTTAACATATTCAAAAAAGACTTTTTCAGAAGGAGCCAGTTCTCTTTTACTCGAAATAATGATCCCGACGGTTCTTCTCACGATTGGAAGCTCAATCGGTATTTTTACAGTAAACCGTGGAATCGCCTCGTGGAATGTACTGTCAGGTAATAAAGTGACACCCATTCCTGCTGAGACTAATCCTTTAATTGCATCTAAATCTTCACCTTCTGAGGAAATGCTAGGAATAAAGCCAGCTTGTTTACAAGCATTAATCGCAATTTCTTGGAGAATATAACCTCTTGGAAATAAGACAAAATCATCATTCCTTAATTCATTAAGGAGAATGCTTTTTTTAGAAGCTAATGGGTGTGAAACGTGAATTAATGCTGATATATTTTCTGAAAATAAAATCGTACCTGAAATCTCAGGAATATTTTGTGGGACAGGTCCGATAAATGCTAAATCAATTTCACGATTGATGACAGAGTCGATTAAAAACTTGTAGGAACCTTGCCTTAAATGAAATGCAACATTCGGGTATTTTTCTTTAAAAGCTGTGATAACTGTTGGCAATAAATGACTAGCAAGGCTTGTAGGGAACCCGATCTTAATCGATCCTCTTTCAGGATCAAGATGTTCATCAATTTGTTTCTTTGCATAGTCGATTGCTTTTATTGCTGTTTTCGTATGCTCAAGAAATATCTTACCTATCGGAGTAAGTTTTACATTTCGTCCTTCTCTTTCGAATAATGTAACACCTAGCTCTGCCTCTAAATTTGCAATCTGCCTGCTGATAGCAGATTGAGCAACATGTAAAAACTGAGCAGCTTCTGATACATGTTCTCGCTCAGCTACTTCCATAAAATAATATAATTGACGTAATTCCATCGTGTCCTCCGATCATATATATCAAAATTAGATTAATTAGAACAAAACCTATATATATCAAAATTAGATTGAATCTATCTAAATTATATATTGTTAACATCAATTTGCAAAGATATAATGTAATTATCTGAAAATTATCGGGTGTAAGATTATCTAACGGGGGGAGATATACATGACTTACAATCAAATTCCAAAAGCACAAGGTCTCTACCGTCCTGAATTTGAACATGACGCATGCGGTATTGGTTTATACGCTCATATTAAAGGCCACGCTACACATGATATTGTAAAAAAAGGACTAAACATGCTTTGTCAATTAGACCACAGGGGCGGACAAGGCAGTGACCCACTTACAGGAGATGGCGCTGGTTTAATGGTGCAAATTCCTGATGCATTCTTCAAAAAAACTTGCCAGGAGATGAATCTTCCTGAAAGTGGTCGTTATGGTGTAGGGATGATGTTCTTTTCTAATGACGACGCAGAACGATTACAAATTGAGGAACAACTTAACAATTTTATTGAAGCAGAAGGTCAGCAGATATTAGGCTGGAGAAACGTTCCTGTCAATGCTGATGATATTGGACCTGTTGCGAAAATGAGCTGCCCAGTTGTTCGCCAAGTTTTTATTGGAGCAAATGATAGCATTGAAGATAATATTACCTTTGAACGTAAATTATATGTGATTCGTAAACAAGCTGAAAATTGGGCTAGAGAACGTGAACTACGTTTCTACTTTACTAGTCTTTCAAGCAGTACTATCGTTTACAAAGGTCTTTTAACTCCTGAACAGGTTGATGCTTTTTATCTAGATCTGCAAGATGAAGACTTTGTATCAGCATTTTCTTTAGTTCACTCACGATTTAGTACGAACACATTCCCAAGCTGGGAAAGAGCACATCCAAATCGTTATTTAATTCATAATGGTGAAATTAATACACTTCGTGGAAACATGAATTGGATGAAAGCGAGAGAGCAACAGTTTGTATCTGAAGCATTTGGTGATGATCTTGAAAAAGTTCTACCAATCTTAGATGCAGATGGAAGTGACTCTTCAATATTAGATAATGCATTTGAATTCTTCGTATTAGCAGGACGTAAACCAGCACATGCTGCGATGATGATGATTCCTGAGCCTTGGACTGAGAATCCTCATATGAGTCCTGAGAAGAGAGCATTTTATGAATACCATAGTTGCTTAATGGAGCCATGGGATGGTCCGACCGCCATTTCATTTACAAATGGAAAGCAAATTGGTGCTATTTTAGATAGAAATGGTTTACGTCCAGCACGTTACTATGTAACGAAGGATGATTATATCATCTTCTCATCTGAGGTAGGAGTTATTGAAGTAGAAGAAGAGAATGTACTTTATAAAGATCGTTTAAGTCCTGGTAAAATGCTGCTAATTGACTTAGAAGAAGGCCGTATTATTTCTGATGATGAAATTAAAGATGAAATGGCAAATGAAGAGCCTTATCAAGAATGGTTAAATGACCAACTAATTAAACTTAATGATACAGAGATGCTTGTTGAAGAAGTGATTTCAGACCTTTCAGAGCGTCAACGTGCATTTGGGTATACGTATGAAGATATTCAAAAATATTTACTTCCAATTATTACAGAAGGTAAGGATCCACTTGGATCAATGGGGAATGACACACCACTTGCTGTGCTGTCAGATCGTCCACAATCATTATTCAATTACTTTAAACAACTATTTGCCCAAGTTACAAACCCGCCAATTGATGCAATTAGAGAGCAGATTGTAACTTCAACTATGACATTGTTAGGTACAGAAGGTAACATCCTTCATCCAAATAAAGGTAATGCTCGTAGAATTCAACTGGATTCTCCAGTTCTTTCTAACGATCAATTATCACAATTACGTTTGAACCTTTATCCTGGGTTTAAAAGCATAACAATCGACACTTTATTTACAGAAAATTTAGAGTCTTCTTTACAAGAGATTTTTGCTGAAGCAGAAAAAGCAATTGCTGAAGATGTTAATATCATTATCTTATCTGATCGTGCGATGAATTCAGAGAAAGTGGCGATTCCTGCATTATTAGCAGTCAGTGCTTTACATCAGCATCTAATTCGTCAAGGAACACGTACAAAGGCAAGCATAGTGATCGAATCAGGAGAGGTTAGAGAGGTTCATCATTTTGCGGCTTTAATTGGATATGGTGTTGATGCGATTAATCCTTACCTAACTTTTGCAACTTATAAAGAAGCTGTGTTAGACGGAAGTTTAACTGTGAGCTATGAGGAAACAGTTGCGAAATACATCAAGGGTGTTACAGAAGGTGTCGTAAAAGTAATGTCTAAAATGGGGATTTCAACTGTACAAAGCTACCGTGGCGCACAAATTTTTGAAGCTGTAGGTATATGTTCAGATGTAATCGATCGTTTCTTTACTGGAACAGCATCACAGCTCGGTGGAATTGATTTAGAAACAATTGCTACTGAAGCTACATTACGTCATAAAGATGCTTATTCAGACAAAGTAGATAAGACATTAGATTCAGGTAGTGACTTCCAGTGGAGAAAAACAGGTGAATTTCACGCGTTTAATCCGACAACAATCCATACTTTGCAATGGGCTTGTCGTAAAAATGATTATGACCTATTTAAAAAATTCTCAACTTCTGCAAATGAAGAGAGAATCGGCTTCTTACGTAACTTATTTGCATTTAATAATGAGAGACAAGCGATTTCAATTGATGAAGTTGAATCAGTAGATTCTATTGTTAAACGATTTAAAACAGGTGCAATGTCATTTGGATCTTTAAGTAAGGAAGCTCACGAAACATTGGCTATTGCTATGAACCGTTTAGGCGGAAAAAGCAACAGTGGTGAGGGTGGAGAAGATTCAAAACGTTACATCGCTGATGAAAACGGTGATTTCCGCCGCAGTGCGATTAAACAAATTGCTTCAGGACGTTTTGGTGTGAAAAGTCATTATTTAGTCAATGCTGATGAACTTCAAATCAAAATGGCTCAAGGAGCTAAGCCTGGTGAGGGTGGTCAATTACCTGGTAATAAAGTATACCCTTGGGTTGCAGATGTTCGTGGTTCTACACCTGGTGTGGGATTGATTTCACCTCCTCCACATCATGATATTTACTCAATTGAAGATTTAGCACAGCTTATTCATGATTTGAAAAACTCAAATCGCGATGCGCGTATAAGTGTTAAGCTAGTTTCTAAATCTGGAGTAGGTACAATTGCAGCTGGTGTTGCAAAAGGTGCTGCAGATGTTATTGTCATTAGTGGTTATGATGGTGGTACAGGTGCATCTCCGAAAACGAGTATTAAGCATACCGGTTTACCTTGGGAGCTTGGATTAGCTGAAGCACATCAAACATTGATGTTAAACGGTCTACGTGATCGAGTTGTATTAGAAACAGATGGGAAATTAATGACAGGTCGCGATGTTGTTATGGCAGCCCTATTAGGTGCAGAAGAATATGGCTTTGCAACAGCTCCTTTAGTTGTTATGGGTTGTATTATGATGCGTGTTTGTCATTTGGATACTTGTCCAGTTGGTGTCGCAACACAAAATCCAGAGCTTCGTGATAAATTTACTGGTGATCCTGATCATATTGTTAACTACATGCGTTTTGTTGCACAAGAGGTTCGTGAAATCATGGCTGAGCTTGGCTTCAGAAACATGGAAGAGATGGTTGGTAGCACAGATGTATTACAAGTAAGCGATCGTGCAAAAGCACACTGGAAAGCAAAACACTTAGATTTAACTACACTTTTATATCAGCCTGAGGGTGTACGTACTGCTAAATTTAAGCAAAACCATAAAATTGAACAATCACTTGACATGGTTGAAATTTTACCTGCAGTGGCGAAAGCAATTGAAACTGGAACTTCGGTTGATGCATCATTTACGATCAAAAATATTAACCGTGTTGCAGGAACAATTGTCGGCAGTGAAATTTCTAAACGTTATGGTGAAGAAGGATTACCTGAAGATACAATTACACTACGCTTTACAGGATCAGCTGGTCAAAGCTTTGGAGCATTCATTCCTAAAGGTGTAACAATGCATTTAACTGGTGATTCCAATGACTATGTTGGTAAAGGATTATCTGGTGGTAAGATTATTGTTGCTCCACCTGAAGAATCAAGCATTGTGTCAGCTGACAATGTCATCATTGGTAACGTTCCGTTCTATGGGGCAACTAGTGGTGAAGCATACATCAATGGACGTGCAGGTGAGCGTTTTGGTGTTCGTAACTCTGGTGCAAATGTGGTTGTTGAAGGTGTCGGTGATCACGGCTGTGAATATATGACTGGTGGCCGTGTTGTAATCCTAGGAGAAGTAGGTAAGAACTTTGGTGCAGGTATGTCAGGTGGAATTGCTTACGTACTTGCTGATAATAAAGAAGAATTTAAAGCTCTATGTAACTCTGAAATGATTGAATTCGAAAGCTTAGTTGATGACGAAGAAATCAGATTGGTCGAGGATATGATTCAAGCTCATTTCCGTTATACAAATAGCGCGAAGGCTGAGTTTGTATTAGAGCAATGGAATGAAACTTTACCGAAATTTGTAAAAGTAATTCCAAAGGATTACAAACGTATGATGGAAAAAATTGCTGAACAAATGCAAGCGGGATTAACAAATGACGAAGCTATCATGAGTGCGTTTGAAGCAAATGCAAAATCTGAAAAAAAGGGACCTGCGTCTAAAACAGCGCGTTCCAAAGCAGTAGTACAGTAGAAAGGGGAGAGGAAGATGGGGAAAGCAACAGGATTTTTAGAATTTAAACGTGAAGAGGCGGCCGAACGTGAGCCTCTTACACGTTTAAATGACTGGAAAGAGTATTCAGCTCCTTTCTCTGAGGATAAGTTAAGCAGACAAGGAGCGCGCTGTATGGACTGCGCTACTCCTTTCTGTCACATTGGTACTGAGATTAATGGTTTCACTTCAGGATGTCCAATTCATAACTTAATTCCTGAGTGGAATGACTTAGTCTATCGTGGAAGATGGAAAGAAGCATTAGACCGTTTATTAAAAACAAATAATTTTCCTGAATTTACAGGAAGAGTATGCCCTGCACCATGTGAAGGATCATGTAACGTTGCGATTTCAGACCCAGCTGTTACGATTAAAAACATTGAAAAAGCAATTATTGACAAAGGCTTTGCAAATGGATGGATTACACCACGTATTCCAGAAAAACGTACAGGTAAAAAAATCGCAATTGTTGGTTCTGGACCTGCTGGTTTAGCAAGTGCTGACCAGCTAAACCAAGCTGGCCACCTTGTTACTGTTTATGAACGAGCAGACCGTCCGGGTGGATTATTAACTTATGGTATTCCAAACATGAAGCTTGATAAAGGGATTGTGGAACGACGTATCAATTTACTAAGCCAAGAAGGAATTACCTTTATTACTAATACTGAAATTGGAAAAGATATTACCTCTGAAGAACTACGTGAACAATACGATGCAGTCATCCTTTGTGTTGGGGCACAAAAGCAACGTGACTTAGTTATTGAAGGTCGCGAGGCAAATGGTGTTCATTTTGCAATGGATTACTTAACAACTTCAACAAAAAGCTATCTTGATTCTAATTTTGAAGATGGCAATTTTGTAAATGCTGAAGGTAAAGATGTAATCGTAATTGGTGGTGGAGATACAGGTGCTGACTGTGTAGCTACAGCTATTCGTCAAAATTGCAAAAGCGTTGTTCAATTTGGTAAACATCCAAAACTTCCAATGTCTCGTACACATGAAAATATGTGGCCTGAAGCTCCACATGTATTCACGATGGAATATGCTTATGAGGAAGCCGAAGCGAAATTCGGTAATGACCCTCGTGAATATTCTATTCAAACGAAAAAGCTTGTTTCAGATGAAAATGGAAATCTAAAAGAGCTGCATACAATTCAAATGGAAAAACTTAAGGATGAAAATGGCTTATACTACTTCAAAGAAATTCCAGGTAGTGAAAAAGTTTGGCCTGCTCAATTAGTTTTCATCGCTATTGGATTTGAAGGTGCAGAACAACCAGTATTAAAGCAATTTAACGTTGAGACAACTGCTAGAAATGTTGTTGCAGCAAAATATGGCGACTTTAAAACAAACGTTGAGGGCGTCTTTGCTGCTGGGGATGCAAGACGTGGTCAAAGCTTAATCGTTTGGGCGATTAACGAAGGCCGTGAAGTTGCACGTGAAGTTGATGTTTATTTAATGGGTAGTACGGTTTTAGCGTAAATTATCATATATAAAAGATAATGGCATGAAGTGTTTGCAAAAACACTTCATGCCATTTTTTTGTATTCCTTAATTGATAAAACAATAAAATACTATTCTTGCAAAAATGTATTTATTTAAAAATATATACCTATCAAAAATGTACGATAGTCTTATTATGATTCCTTTGCTTATGATAAAAGAAAGGTTTTTAGGTTAACGACAAAATTTGAAAGGAAGAGCTAATTTTGAGTGAAAAACTTTATCATGGAGCAGCTTATTATCCTGAATTATGGACTGAGGATGTCATTGAACAGGATATTAAGCTAATGCTGGAAACGGGAATCAATGTTGTTAGAATTGGAGAATTTGCTTGGTCAACAATGGAACCAATTGAAGACCAAATTAATCTGAGTTTTTTTAAGGTTATTGTGAATAAGCTTTATGAACACGGAATAGAGACTATATTTTGCACACCTACACCTACTCCGCCAATCTGGTTTACATATAAGCATCCTGAGCGAATGTATGTTGATCGTGATGGACGAACAATGGGACACGGCTCTAGACAGCATGCATGTACTAATAATCATTATTTTAGAGAAAGAGCAGCAATTATTACTGAGCATATTGTCCAAACACTTGGGAACCACCCGGGAATAATAGGTTGGCAGATCGATAATGAGTTTAAGTGTCATGTAAGTGAATGTATGTGTGAAACATGTAAATCATTATGGCATGAATGGCTGAAGAACCGCTATAAGACGATTGAAAATTTAAATGAAGCTTGGGGTACACATATATGGAGTGAATACTATCATCATTTTGAACAAGTGCCCCAGCCAGGTCCTGCACCATTTCTCCATAACTCTTCTTTAAATACTATGTATAAGATTTTTTCAATGGAAAAAATTGCAGAGTTTTCTGACCAGCAGGCTGAAGTTATTAGAACCTATTCAAGTGCACCAATAACTCATAATAGCAGCATTGCTTTCAGTGTTGATAATGAGCGGCTTTTTAAAAATCTTGATTTTGCCTCCTTTGACACATATGCATCGATTGAAAATTTCTCTGCATATTTAATTAATTGTGATTTATGGAGAAATTTTAAAAAGGGCAAAGAATTTTGGATAATGGAAACTAGTACATCCTTTGCGGCTTCATTAGAGAGCTGTGCATCACCACATCCAAACGGATATTTAAAGGCTGAAGCGGCTGCTGCCTATGCCTTAGGTGCCGAAGGTTTTTGCTACTGGCTTTGGAGACAGCAACGAACGGGATGTGAACAGCCCCATAGCTCCGTCATAAGTGCTTGGGGAAAGCCAACAGTAGGATACAAAAATGTCATAGAAGTTGAACATATGCGGAAAGAATTTGAGCCAATCATTCTGTCTACAAAACCTGTACAGGCTGATTTAGCGATCACCTATTCTGATCGAGCAAAAGTTTTTTTAGCAACAGAGCCGCACAAAGGGTTAAATCATCGCGGTTTAGTAACAAATTATTATGAGCGTATATTATCAATGGGAATTCATCGTGATGTAATACCTGAAGGAGCTAGTTTTGAAGGATATAAAGTTGTCCTTACGCCATTCATTCATTTTTTATCTGATGATTATTTGATACGTGGTAAACATTTTGTTGAAAATGGCGGGATTTGGATTGTAGGTCCTTTAACTGGAGGCCGTACTGAAGAACATACTATCCACACAGATCGTGCATTAGGAGAACTTGAAAAGCTAGCAGGTGTTAAAGTGCTTTTTACTTATCCTATGGATCAGAGTGGAACAATCGGTTCTGCATTTGGCTGTTCAGCACCTTTGGGATTGTGGAGTACAGTTTTTGAGTACAGCGAGGAGCATTCAGTTGGCACCATTACGGAAGGATTATCTGCAGGAAAATCATTCTTGACAGAGCATTCGCTTGGAAAAGGGAAGATCGTTATGCTTGGAGCAATGCCAATAGGGCGTGAAGGAGATGTTCTCTTAAAAAGGATGATCGACCATTACTCTATTTTAGCTGAAGTTAATCAAAGAACAGATGTTACTCCTGGAACAATCGTAGCACCTAGAGAAAATGACCACTCTATAATATGGTTTATGATTAATATGGACGGTAATGGCGGTTCTGTGACAATACCCTTCAAGGGGTATGATATAAAAAACAAAATAGAGATAGAATCCGGGAAATTAGAAATTGGACCATTTGAATGCAAAATGGTTGAATTTCAAAAATAAAGGAGGAAACATTGAATGACAAAGGGGAAGAAATGGTCATCTGAACGAAAAAGTTTCCATGACCCGTTAACTGGCGTAGTAATAACACAATTAACTGATTATTACTCACATAGTTACCATTTATATTTCACTAATAACGCATGGTATGATGGGAACACAAAATTATTAATTGGTTCAGACAGAGGAAACAGTACAAATTTATATAGTATAGACTTACTAAGTGGAGATCTGACGCAATTAACAGACCTAAAACGAAATCAGAAAAAAGGAATTCAGGGTACTTTTATTAACCCACATAAAATGGAAGCTTATTTTACAATAGATAGGAGCATTGTGGCAATCAATCTGAAAACCTATCATGAGTCAACACTTTTTGAACTCCCAAAAGGCTATCAATTTAGTAATTTAAGTTGTACTTCTGACGGTAAACACCTTTGTTTCGGACTAACAGAAGATTTATCAAATTCGATAAAAAGCAATCTATCCGGCGGGTATATAGGTTTTGAGGATACGGAAGCTGCAAGACCACATTGCCAGATTTGTTTACTAACAATAGAAACAGGTGAGATAAAAACCATTCATGAAGAAAAGCGGTGGATTGGGCATGTTAATGCTTCTCCAACCCAGCCTAATTTGATAACTTTTTGTCATGAGGGACCTTGGGAGAAAGTAGATCATAGAATTTGGGTGCTTGATATAGACACAGGGCGTAAATGGAAGGTAGTTGAGGGAGAACCAAATCAATATGCAGGACATGAATATTGGCATGCAGATGGTTTGCGTATTGGCTACCATGGCTATACAGATTCATTAGATCGAAAGGATGAGAAGTTTTTAGGTTCAGTAAAATTTGATAATACAGAATATGAGCATTTCAATTTTCCGTACCAAAATATGCATATACATTCAAAAGATACTCAATTAATCGTCGGTGATGGCCAGCAAACGACTGCCTACCATGGTGAATATTATCAAGACTGTTTGTTTTTATGGAAGAAAAATAAGGATAAAATGGAGGGACCAAGAGTACTCTGTAAGCATCGCGGGAGTTTTCATATCCAACAAGTTCACGTTCATCCTTGCTTTAGTCCAGATAGCACAAAAATATTGTATACAAGTGATATGAGCGGATATGGAAACGTTTATTTAGTAGATGTTCCAGAATTCGAAGCTCTGCCAACACTAGATGATGATAGACTAAAAAGTTCAAAGTAGTTTATTAGTGTCAATGATTGTTTATTTAGAAGCAAATTATAGAAAAACTCCTGCAAAGTCCTGAGCTTTCAATTGATAAGCTCAGGACTTTATGTAATTCATTGCCTTTTGCAAAAATATGTTGAAAGACAAAAAAGTGATAATTAACAAAACCATCTGCAAATGCGTACTGATCAAAAAGAATCAAAATAGTCTGGTTGAAGGAAAGAATAATCTGAAAAATAATGAAGGTAGTCTTAAGTATTCAGATAATGCAGGAAAGGTTGTGTTGGTTTTGAAATTGAAATGGCTAAAACATAAGCCGAAAGGTCGATCAGGTGTTTCATGGGGTGTTCCGTGGGAGCGGGGAATTCTAAATAGAGAAGAAACTTTATGTCTAATGGACGATAATGGTAAGAAAACACCTATTCAAAGCTGGCCGATGGCCTATTGGCCGGATGGAACTGTGAAATGGACAGGACACAGTGCAGTTTTTCTAGCAAACGAACAGTCATATGAATTAACAGTTGGTAAAACTCAAATTCCGGAAAGCCCGTTACAAGTAATAGATTCAGAGAATCAAATTATTGTTGATACGGGAGAAATACAATGTATCATAAACAAACAAGGTACAAATTTCATTGAGGAAATTGTAAGCGATTCAAAAGTGATTGGGAATAAGGGGAAATTAATCTCAATCCAAGAAGTGCGGGATGAGACCTCTGGGAAAAAGACAATTCAGGAAATCCCACTTGAAAGCAACATAAAAGATGCAATAGTTGAACAGAACGGTTCAGTAAAATGTGTAATCAAAATAGATGGTGAACATGAAACGATTTCTAGTAACCACAAGCAAACATGGCTGCCTTTTCAATTACGTATCTATTTTTATGCTGGAACCTCATCGATAAAAATGGTTCATACATTTTTCTATGATGGAAATCCTCAAACAGATTTTATTAAAGGGCTTGGGATGGAATTTTCGATTCCTCTAAGTGGTGAAGCATGGAATCGTCATATACGATTTGCTGGTGATGTAGGAATCTATTCAGAACCTGCTCAGCTAATGTTAACGAGAAGACATCGAAATGCCGATGGACTATATGAAAAGCAAATTAGCGGAGAAATAGTGAATTTATTTGATAAACAACATCAGCCTTTGCTTGAACATGTTCAACAAAATGCAATCTGGAATGATTTTAAATTAACACAAGATTCAGCAGATCATTATCGAATAATGAAGCGTACAAATAATGGATATTCATGGGTTGAATCAACTCATGGTACTAGAGCCAAGGGATTAATTTATGCGGGTGGTGAAAGTGGCGGAATAGGAATTGGTGTTAAAAACTTTTGGCAGAAGTTCCCTTCAACTTTAGAAGTAATCGGTTTAAATAGAGCAGATACAAAGTTAAAGATCTGGTTTTGGTCTCCCGACTTTGAGGCAATGGATTTAAGACATTATAGTAATGAAACTCATGTGGTAAGTGCCTATGAGGGATTTGACGAAATGCGAGCAACACCATATGGAATAGCAAACACTAGTGAAGTTTTTTTACAGTGCTATACTGTTGTACCATCACATGAAGAGTTAGTAGAAAAAGCTGAAGAATGGCAATCACCGCCTCTATTAGTCTGTGAGCCAACCTATTATTATGAAACAAAAGCATTAGGTGTCTGGAGTTTACCAGATACAAGCCATCCAATAAAAGCTCAATTAGAATTAGAACTTGATAAGGCGATAAGCTTTTACAAATGTGAAATTGATCAACGTAGATGGTATGGATTCTGGAACTATGGAGATGTGATGCATACATACGATTCCGTCCGCCATCAATGGAGATATGATTTAGGTGGATTTGCATGGCAAAATACAGAGCTGGTGCCAAATATTTGGCTATGGTATGCTTTTTTACGTTCTGGTCGTGAAGATATCTTCATGATGGCTGAAGCGATGACCCGGCATACAAGTGAAGTAGATGTGTATCACTTTGGAGAATACGCCGGTCTGGGATCTAGACATAATGTAGTCCATTGGGGATGTGGCTGTAAGGAAGCAAGAATAAGCATGGCTGGCCTTCATAAATATTATTACTTTTTGACAACGGATGAACGAACAAGAGATTTATTAATCGAAGTAAGAGACGCAGATCAGGCGCTTGCAAATTTAGATCCAATGAGAGAATTCTATCCAGATCATCAATATAAGACACATGCTCGCGTAGGTCCGGATTGGGCAGCGTTTTGTTCAAATTGGCTTTCCGAATGGGAGAGAACAGAAAATACAGCCTATCGTGATAAAATTTCAACTGGAATAGAAGTGTTAAAACAATTACCATTACGTTTGCTTTCAGGTCCAAACTTTGGTTATAACCCAGTGACAAACGAACTGCTTCACATGGGAGATGGAAATTCTGGTGCTTATCATATGGTTATAGCTTTTGGTGGCCCTCAAGCATGGATGGAGCTATCCCAATTATTAGAAGATGATGAATGGGATGACATGTTGGTGGAATTTGGTGAATTTTACGTTTTAAGTGAAGAAGAAAAATTGATAAGAAGCAATGGGATTTTGCATGATAAATTGTTTAGTCTTCCAATGTTAGCGGCAGGTATGGTTGCCTTTGCAGCAGCAAAGAAAAAGGACCCTTCTCTAGCAAAAAAAGCTTGGAAGTTATTATTAGACGAAGAAATTAGTGAGATGAAGTTACCAATTGAAGAAAAAGAAGTTAAGGCATGGAGGCATTTGACAGAGGTTTCAACAATTACGACCAATACAACGTCCCAATGGTGCTTAAATACGATCATTGCCTTGGAATTGATTGGTGAGTATTTATCCTCAGATCAGCATCTAAGTAATAATGAGAATATCAAACTTCTAAATGAAATGAAATAAATGTATTGGATAAATAATGACATAGTAACTGACCTTAAACTAACCAAAATTTCATCTTACAAGAAAGTATTACCTAGACAAAAAAGTAGAAAACCACAGGGGAAATGCAGTATTTACAAGGGTTTTAAAGAAAACAAAAAATGATAATTGTTAGAAAAAAAGAATCGAATTAATGTAAAGGTAGAGGTCAAACCGATCACAACAGTGATGGATTGTATCTAAATAAAAAATCATTATAATACAGGGGGCTGGATTTTAAATGGGTAAAAGTAAAAAAGAATTAAGTAAAAAAATTGTCCTTCCATTACTTTCAACAATGCTTCTTTCTTCATCATTAGTAGCATGTAGTAATTCAGAAAAAACTAGTAAAGAATCCGGAAAAAGCGAATCAAATAATACTATATCAATTATGACAACGGCATATTCGCCAGAACCACCAGGTGAAGATAGTCCAGTATTTAAAGAACTTGAAAAATTTATGGAAACAGATATAAAAGTAAATTGGGTTCTTAATAGCTCGTATTCTGACAAATTAAATATTACATTAGCATCTGGAGAGCTACCGGATATTATGATGATTCCGTCAAAGATACCTAGTTTCATAAGTGCAGTTGAGGATGGGGCTTTTTGGGAACTTGGGCCATATCTTAAGGATTATCCTAATTTAAGTCAAGCAAATGAAATTACATTAAACAATAGCTCCATAGGTGGAAAGATTTACGGTATCTATCGTAGTCGACCATTAGGAAGAAACGGTATTACATTTAGAAAAGACTGGTTGGAAAATGTTGGTTTAAAAACCCCGAAAACAATCGATGATTTTTACAATGTATTGAAAGCGTTCACAGAGAATGATCCAGATGGAAATGGAAAAGATGATACTTACGGTATGGTTGTTTCAAAATACACAGGTCCATGGGATATCATGCAAACTTGGTTTGGAGCTCCAAATAAGTGGGGCGAAGACGCAGATGGTAACCTGCAGCCTGATTTTATGACAGAGGAATATTTAAACGCGTTAAAGTTCTTTAAAAAGCTCTATGATGAAGGATTGATCAATGAGGATTTTGCGGTAATGGATCCGCTAAAATGGGGTGACCCGCTTCTGAATGGACAAGCAGGTGTGATCGTCGATGTCGTGGACCGTGCCCATCGTGCAGAAGAAGATATGATTGCAGCAAATCCGAACTTAAAAGAGCCAATTGATGTTATTGGTGCTGTTGAAGGTCCAACAGGTCTACACAATTTACCTACATCTGGATATTCAGGTATGCTTGCCATTCCTAAATCCAGCGTAAAAACAGAGGAAGAGCTGAAGAAAGTTTTAGCTTTTATAGATAAGCTAAGTGAAGCAGAAGCTCAAACATTAGCCTACAATGGCTTAGAGGGACGTCATTACGAGTTAAAAGATGGTAATTTAGTTGAACTTACGGAAAATGATGAAGCTCTTATTAACGAGTTCACAGATTTGAATCAATTTCAGACGGGAATACCTGAGAATCGATTTATTCAGGCAGAACAAACTCCTTTGTTAGAAAAAGAAGAAATCGTTAAGACGGAAAATGAAGAAATTGTTGTACCAAACCCTGCTGAAGCACTCGTTTCCGAGGTTTACGCTCAAAAGGGTCAGCAATTAGACAATATTATCAATGATGCAAAAATTAAATTTATCGTTGGTCAAATTGATGAAGCAGGATTTAAAGACGCAATTGAATTATGGCGTAGTACTGGCGGAGACGATTATATTGATGAAATAAATCAATTATATAAAGAGGTAAACTGACAATTCCAAAAAAGTCTGTCTCAAAATCAAAGGGTCAGCCCCTTTTGAGATAGACTTTAATCAAAAAATAATTGTACTTCAAAGAAGGGAAGGGAGCGAAAGTGGCTTTTTTAAAAACTCAAAATGTTAAACAGGATTTCAGTCACTCAACGCCTTTATTGAGTGAAAAACAAACAACAACAATTACAAAACTACAACGCTTGAAAAGGGATAGATGGTTGTATCTATTATTAGTTCCTGGGATTCTATATTTCCTTATTTTTAAATATGCACCAATGTGGGGCATAGTCATCGCCTTTCAAGATTATTCTCCTTTTAAAGGCGTTTTTGGTAGCGAGTGGGTTGGATTTGAAAATTTTATAGACTTTTTTCAAAACCCAGATTTTTTTAGATTATTAAGAAATACCTTTATTCTAGCAGTATTAGATTTAGTATTCTTCTTTCCAGCTCCAATAATCTTATCACTTTTATTAAATGAATTAAGAATTAATTCGTATAAAAGAACTGTACAAACATTTATATATGTACCCCATTTTATGTCATGGGTCATTATTGCAAGTATTACGTATATCTTTTTTACTACAAGTGGTGGGGTAATGAATGAAATCGTTTCTTATTTCTATGGAAAGGAAATTAATTTCTTATCCTCCCCTGAGTGGTTTCGTCCATTAATTATGGGACAAATCATTTGGAAAGAAACAGGTTGGGGCACTGTAATTTTCTTAGCAGCCTTAGCTTCTGTTGACCAAGAACAGTACGAAGCAGCGATTGTAGACGGAGCAGGACGATTTCGAAGATTGTGGCATGTCACCCTTCCAGCTGTTAGAAGTACAATTGTAGTTTTACTTATATTGCGACTTGGAAACTTCCTTGATACAGGGTTTCAACAAATTTTCTTAATGTCGAATTCATTAAATCGAAGTGTTGCTGATGTATTTGATACGTATGTCTACTTTGTGGGGATTACACAAGGTGCATATAGTTATAGTACAGCAGTAGGCTTGTTTAAATCAGTCGTCGGCATCATTCTTGTTTTAGGTGCAAACAAGCTTGCGAAGAAATTGGGACAAGAAGGGATCTTTTAGTAGGTTTAAACTTAGAGGAGGTGCTTACAAATGGCGATGCCAAAAATGCACAATACTCCAGCAGGAAGAGTATTTGATGTATTTAACTTTATTTTTTTAGGAATAATCGCATTGTTGATGGTTTGTCCATTCTTATATATTATTGCTGGATCATTTGCTACAGAGGCTGAATTAACAAGAAGAAGCTTTTTTATCATTCCTGAAACATTTTCATTAGAATCCTATAAATATATATTTTCCACAGGTACATTTACACGCAGTATTTTAGTATCGATTGGTGTAACATTGGTAGGAACACTTGTATGTCTCTTTTTTACCTTTACGATGGCTTATCCACTTTCAAGAAAACATTTAATGGGACGTAGTACAATTATGAATCTCATTATATTTTCAATGTTATTTGGCGGAGGCATGATCCCTACCTATTTAGTGGTAAAATCATTGGGATTATTGGATTCCTATTGGGCATTGATATTGCCTTTAGCGATCAATCCGTTTAATTTAATTATTGTCAAAACATTTTTTCAAAATATTCCATTAGAATTAGAAGAGTCAGCTAAAATTGATGGTTGTACTGAATTTGGGATCTTCTGGAGAATTATGCTTCCATTATCAAAACCAGTGCTTGCAACCTTTGCGCTCTTTTATGCCGTAGCTATTTGGAATGATTTCTTTAGTGCATTATTATACATCAATGACAATACGAAATGGCCTGTTCAAGTATTGCTTCAACAAATTATTCTCCTTTCACAAACGATGTTAAACGATCCGACCTCAATGGGTGCTGAATATGTTGAACCCCCAGAGCAATCATTGAAACTTGCTGTCGTTGTCGTGGCAACATTACCGATCTTGATCATATACCCATTCCTTCAGAAGCATTTTGCAAAAGGAATGTTATTAGGATCTGTAAAAGGATAATTGAAAGAAAGGACAATTTATGGTTA
The DNA here is from genome assembly GCF_014217835.1 of Metabacillus sp. KUDC1714. Taxonomy (NCBI): domain Bacteria; kingdom Bacillati; phylum Bacillota; class Bacilli; order Caryophanales; family Bacillaceae; genus Metabacillus; species Metabacillus elymi. Next base: position 5,473,330 of record NZ_CP055263.1, on the reverse strand, counting down.
GTAAATTGTCCTTTCATATGTAGTGATAAGATTGGATCATTTTTAATAAACCGCTTTCTTTTTATGATTGAAATGTGACATAATAGACTAAATAAATGTTGTTTTATGTTTGATTAGGGGGGATTTTATTGGGGTAAGGAGTGTAGGCAACCATCTAAAAAAAATCAATTGGACCGTTAGTCATTATCAGAAAAATTTTATCCTTATTTTGCTTATTGCCAGTATTCCAGGATTAATTACCGGAGTTCTTATTTATTGGCTTGCTGTTGGTGCAGTGGAGGACGAGCTTCGTAAACTTCATGGAGATCAAATTGTACAAAGAGCAAAAAATATTGATGAACAATTTAGGAATTTGGAGTATTCCGCATCGCGTTGGGCGATCGAACCTCGATTTGGAGAATCATTAAGAAGCATAGATCTTGTTAAACAATTTACAGAATCATATGATATTTCAAAAACATTAGTGCGTTTACAAGGAACACATCCTCTTATTAAAGATGTTGACCTTTATTTAGAAGGAGAAAAAAATATCCTCTTTAATTCTGAATATCAACTTTTAAAGGAAAAGGAAATCAGCAAATTTCACCAGACTTTAGAGAATGGAAACATCTATTGGGGTCATTATCCTGGAAAAGATCAAAATGAATCAAGTTTAGCTTTAATTCATACGATCCCTGCAGCTAGTAAACATCCTTTTGGTTCTATTATAATTACCATTAATAGAGAGAAAGCACTTGATTTATTAAAAACACTAACACCCTATGGAAAAGGCGCTACATTTATTTTGAACGGTGATAATCAGGTCATACTTTCAGCAGATAACACTAATGACCAACTGTTTGTAAGCGCTTTAAAAAGAGAGATAACAAAACATGATGAAGATAAAGAATCGTTTCAATTTACTTTTAATAAACAAATCTATTCGGTCTCTTTAGGTCATTTAAATAGAGTTGATTCAGATTGGAAATATGTATCAGCAGCGCCTATGTCATCAATTACGGCACCACTCGTTATTGTTTCGAGAATCATATTAATTATTAGTGCATTAGCTCTTATTTTAGCTATTATTATGTCTTGGTTTGCATCTTATCAGATCTATACACCAATTAGAAATTTAATGAGTAAATTGATGAACGAAACAACTGGAAAATGGAAACCTACTGGAAAAGATGAATTTTTATTAATTGAACAACAATGGGAAGAACTATCACAAAGGAGTCATTTATTACAAAATCGTTTATCAGAACAGGTGACAGAAATAAAGAATAGCTTTGTTGTGCAGCTTGTTCAAGGATATTTTTCTCATTATAAAGAAGAAGATTTAGTAAAGCGAATGAAAAGTTATGGATGGGTAGTTGAAAATCATCAATATATTGCTCTAGATGTTAAACTAACAGGATTGTTTGAATCAAAAGATCGTTTTTCAAATAATGATGAAAGTCTTGTCACCTTTTTAACTGCAAATATTATGGAAGAGTTAGCTAATGAGATTTTTGAACAATATAATGTGATCAAATTCCCTGATCTTTCAGTTGGTTTATTAGTGGTTTATCCATCTGGAACGATGATTAATGAAGATATTCAACGCTTTGCTAATAAGGTAATGGATGCAGTGAATGAAATTATTAACTTGCAAGTAATTGTGTCAATTAGCGAATCTACAAATAGCATCAAAAAAGTCCATTATCTTTTTGAAGAAATGGAAAAGTGGAAACGTCTTCGAATCTTTGAAAATAAAAATCAGATCATCGATCTTAAGGAAATGAGTTCTTTAAAGGATATAAATAGTTTTCGCTATCCCTTTGCAGTTGAAAAAGAAATAATTCAAACGATTAGAATGGGGCATATCGAAGGAATTGAAAAATTAATTCATCAGTTTTTGGAAGAACTTGCTGAGAATGGCAGAAATGAGATTAATATTCAACAGGGAATAAGGCAATTGTATAGCAGTATCCAGCATGAAATTTTACATGCAGGCATCCATCCGCATGATTTATATAATGGTAAAGATATGTTTGAGGAGCTTACACAGGTCCATACAATTGAAAGCTTCACAAAGTGGTTTATAGAATCGATCATCCTACCTTTTAATCAGAGACTTGAAGGCAGAATGAATATGGAATTAAAAAGAATCGTAGAAAAAGTTGTTTTATTGATCCAAGAAAATTATATGAATGACATTTCTTTAGATAGTTGTGCAGAGGAAGCTGGTACAAGCCCTTACTCTCTAAGTAAGGCTTTCAAATTAATTGTCGGGATTAATTTCATTGATTATTTAACAGATATAAGGATTCAAAAAGCAAAGGAATTACTGTTACATTCCACGATGAAAATAAATGATATTGCTGAAACGGTTGGTTATCGTCATAGCTATTTTAATCGAATATTTAAAAAGCAGATGGGTATACCTCCAAGCCAATATCGAAAATTGCATCAAGAAAAAGAGTTGCTGGAAATAGAAAAGGACAGTTAGGTTGTTTGTAGTCTATATTTTTGATAGATTACTAGGTTTGTGACCACTTAAAATGAGTAGGATTGGAGGAAACTGTTTGATGATGCACAGCTATTTATTTGAGAGAGGAAAAAGACTATATTTAAATTCATTGTCATCAACGAATGATATTGCTGATTGGTTAATAGAAGGTGAAGCAAAAGTTAGTTTTGAAGAAAATCGTCTCCAATTAGAAAATAAATTAGATCCATCAGTACATGGAGATAATTCTCATTGGGTATTTTGGTGCCCAATTAACTTTCCAGATAAAGTGATAATCGAATGGGAATTTTATCCGATAAGGGAACCTGGTCTTTGTATGCTATTTTTTGCTGCAACAGGACGTAATGGTGAAGATTTGTTCAGTCCTAAGCTTCCTAAAAGAAACGGTAGGTACCCTGAATATCATTCAGGAGCAATTAATACTTTGCATTTATCCTATTTTCGACATAAACATGCTGATGAAAGAGCATTTCGAACTTGTAATTTACGAAAAAGCTATGGCTTTCATTTAGCAGCTATTGGAGCTGATCCCTTGCCCCCTGTTGAGGATGCAATACCACCATATAAAATGAAGCTAATTAAATATGAAGGAATCGTTCAATTTACGATCAATCAATTACCGGTATTAGAATGGGTAGATGATGGAACCGAATATGGAAGCATATTATCTGGAGGGAAAATTGGGTTTCGACAAATGGCTCCGATGAAGGCAGCTTACCGTAATTTTCAAGTGCATGAGGCAATTTTGTCTAAACTAAATAAGTTGAAATGAATGCACAAAAGGAGAGAAAAATAGAATGCCAAAAGTAATGTTAGCATTTCCTGAAGGAAAACATAAAGTATTAACTTTAAGCTATGATGATGGAAGAGCAGCTGATAGGAAATTAGTAGACATCTTAAATCAATATGGGATAAAGGGAACATTCCATATTAATTCAGGGTTATTAGGGGTTGGAGATCGCATCTCACAGGAGGAAATAATAGAGTTGTACGATGGGCACGAGGTTTCTGCCCATACCGTTACACATCCAACAATTGCAAGATCACCAAAAGAACAATTAGTTGAGGAAATAATCGACGATCGTAAAGGTTTAGAGAGAATAGTCGAGTATCCAGTTAGAGGGTTGTCCTATCCGAATGGTTCTTTCAATCGTCTTATTAAAGAGGTTTTGCCATATCTCGGTATAGAGTATGGTAGGACAGTACATTCAACAGGCGATTTTTCAATGCCTGATGATTTTTTTGAATGGAATCCAACCTGCCATCACAATAAGAATTTAATGAAACTCGCAGAAGATTTTATAAACCTTCAGAAAAAACAATACCTATACATGATGTATGTATGGGGACATAGCTATGAGTTTGACAATGACCAAAACTGGGAACTAATCGAAAGTTTTTGTCAATTTGTCGGCAATCGAAATGATTTTTGGTATGCAACAAATATTGAAATTGTTGACTATATGAAGGCGTTTCAAAACCTAAAATTTTCTGCAGATAGTCAATTTGTCTATAATCCATCAGTTTTGTCTGTTTGGCTTAGTATTGATGGCAACATAGTGAATGTACCTGGTGGAAGTCAAGTGGCTTTAATATAAAAACATTTGAATTTAAATAGACTACAAACTTTAAAAATTTGATATTTCGTTTTTTATAACGTCTTTTGTAATGAGACAAGTTGATAGGAGAAGATATAAATGCAAATGAATGGATTAGTAGGTGGCTTTTATAAAATATCAGAATGGATTATGAAACTAGCATATGTAAACTTATTATGGATTTTATTTACACTTGTTGGATTAATCGTTTTCGGTTTTTTTCCAGCAACCACAGCTATGCTTGCAGTGATTCGAAAGTTAATTATGGGGGAAACAGATATCCCTGTTTTTAAAACTTTTCTAACCTCATATAAGAAAGAGTTCAAGATAAGCAATCTAATAGGAATCATAATGTTTGTTGTTGGATATATTTTGTATTTTGACCTTTCTATTGTTAGGGAAGCAAATGGATTGATAAGGCTAATTTATTTTCCATTGTTAATGATCTTTTTTGGGTATGTCTTAACATCATTTTATTTTTTCCCCGTCATTGTCCATTATGAAACGAAGATTTTTCAGGCAATAAAAAACTCATTTATTATTATGATTTTACACCCATTATCAACGATCATGATGGTAATTGGGATAGTAGCAATTTATTTCTTAATGATAACCATTCCTGGATTAATTCCAATTTTTTGCGGAAGCATCCCCGCATTTGTCATTATGTGGTCTGCACTTCTCGCCTTTTCAAAAATTGAGAAAAAGCAAGAAGTGATCCCTCTCCAAAAATAGAATGATCCCTGCCTAATATCCTGATTTTTTTAGATAGGCAGGGGTAAATTCTACAACAAAAAAATCTCAAATTTCAAAAATGTGCTAAGAGGTAATAAAAATGGTGAAACAAAAAAGTGTGGTTGTTTGTAAAAAAAGATTCAGATAGGTTAAAAAGGAGTCTTTCATTAAAGGTTTTCAAAATGAAGGAAAGGAGGAAAGTGGCAAAAATATCCTAATCTAGAGTATGTAAAGATTAGGTACTATAGCCTATTTTTATTTTAGCAAAAAGTACTAGTTTTTACAATAACCAAAATAGTTTGTTTTTTTTCACAGCTAAGCAAAAAAACTAGGATGGAAGACTTTTTCACATTTTACTTAGTATTTATTGAAAGCGCTTCGCTTTAATCTAATCTGGAGGTTTTTTATGTTTAATAAAACAGGAAATCGATTTAGAAAAACAAATAAATTTATAATTAGCTCAATATTAACTGCTTCACTGTTTGTTCCCCAAGTAACAATGGCAAACAGCACACCTGAACAAGATCCTTCTTACAAAAATTATCAAATGGAATTCTTAGATCGAGGCCTAGTAGCTGTAAATGTAGAAAATGGTGTTTTTATAAGCTGGAGATTGTTAGGGAATGAACCTGAAGATATTTCTTTCAACCTATATCGTGATGGGAAAAAGGTAAATTCCTCACCAATTAAATCGAACACAAACTTTTTGGATAGGAAAGGGAATGCGGATTCTACTTATACTGTACGTGCAGTATTGGATGGTAAATTACAATCGAAATCAAAAGAGATTGGTGTATGGGGGAAAAACTACCTTTCAGTACCGCTAGAAAAACCAGCCGATGGAATTAATCCAGATGGATCAACCTATACCTACCATGCAAATGACGCAAGTGTTGGTGATCTTGATGGGGATGGTCAATATGAAATTGTATTAAAATGGGATCCATCGAACTCACAAGACAATTCAAGAAACGGTGTGACAGGTGAGGTCTTTGTCGATGCGTATGAAATGGATGGAAGCCATTTATGGAGGATTGGCCTTGGGAAAAATATTAGAGCTGGTGCCCATTATACGCAATTTATGGTTTATGACCTAGATGGAGATGGTAAATCAGAGGTAGCATTAAAAACCGCTGATGGAACAACGGATTCGACAGGTAAGGTTATTGGTGACCCAATTGCCGATTATAGAAATGCAGAAGGTAGAGTATTAGAAGGGCCTGAGTTCTTATCGATTTTTAATGGAGAAACTGGCCAGGAACTTGTGACAACTGATTTTGAACCAGCAAGAGGAAACGTAACGGATTGGGGCGATGGATATGGGAATCGTGTGGATCGCTTCTTAGCAGGGATTGCTTACCTTGATGGTGAAAGACCAAGCCTCATTATGGCGCGTGGTTATTATGAAAAAACAATGCTAGTTGCCTATAATTTTCGCGATGGAAAATTGACGAAGGAGTGGACGTTTGATAGTGACACACCAGGAAATGAAGGATATGCTGGCCAAGGAAATCATAATCTAAGTGTGGCAGATGTAGATGACGATGGAATGGATGAAATCATCTATGGTGCAATGGCAATTGATGATGACGGTAAAGCCTTATATACAACAGGATTGGGACATGGAGATGCGATGCATTTAGGTGATTTAGATCCAAATCATCCAGGTATGGAAGTATTTCAAGTGCATGAAGATAAAAACTCTGCATTTGGAATGGAGTACAGAGATGCTGATTCAGGGGAAGTTCTTTGGGGGATTTTTACTGGAAGAGATACTGGAAGAGGAATGTCTGCTGATATTGATCCTCGTTATGAAGGTGAAGAGGTTTGGGCAAGAGGTGGCATATACTCAAGTACTGGAGAATTAATAACAGAAGCTATGCCATCATCAACGAATTTTGGCATTTGGTGGGATGGCGACTTATCCCGTGAGCTCCTAGACCATAATTGGGATGAGTCTATAGGTTATGGAACAGGTAAAATTGATAAATGGGATTATGAAAACAATACAACTGTTAATCTACTATCAGCAGAAGGTTCAGCATCTAATAACTACACAAAGGGCAATCCAAGCTTGCAGGCCGATCTATTTGGTGACTGGCGTGAAGAAGTAATGTGGAGAGCAGCAGATAGTAGTGAGCTAAGGATTTATACAACAACAAACATGACGAATCAACGCATTTTTACTCTTATGCATGATCGCGTTTATCGTTTAGGGGTTTCGTGGCAAAATGTTGCCTATAATCAGCCGCCACATACAAGCTTTTATCTAGGTCATGGCATGAAAAATCCATCTGCACCAAAAATGTATGTTGTATCACAAATTGATGTGGATGTGTCACCGAACGTGCTTAATACAAATAAAAACAGTAGTGAAAATTCCGTTACAGCTAAAGTGAAAACAGCTTTAGGATCAAAAATAACATCTGTAAAAATGAAAATCAACGACATAACAATAATAGGAGCTCCAAAAGGAAACACGCTCAAATTTAATCAACAAGACATCATTAGTGCACTAAACGGTGAGAATGGGGAAATTGAGGTATCCATAACAGGCTCACTAGAGAATGGGAATTATTTTGTAAGTGAAGATATGTTTAGGATTATTAATCGCTAATAACTAGCAACCGTTTACTTTTCAACAATAATATTCATTTAAACAAAGGAGCGACTATTTTGGGACAAGGGAAACTATTGGGTTTAATAAGTGTTATTCTTCTGTTATCAATTTTTATGCAAGGTATGGCGGTAACCCCTCAAGTAGAGGCATCACAAGCAGCTCCGAAAAAATATCAATTTGACTTTGGAGAAGGTCCTGTAGAAAAGGGGTTTACGGGAGTTAGCGCAACTACTCGTTATAATGAGAAAATGGGCTATGGATTTAACACACCAGAAAACATGAAGAATGTTACAGCTGCAGGAACAGGGGTTGCTAGTGATGCTGTTCAATTTTTAGCCTTTGGCACGAAAAGTGAAAACACATTCAATGTTGATCTTCCTAATGGGCTTTACGAAGTAACTGTAACACTTGGTGATACTGCAAGAGCAAGCGTTGCTGCTGAAGGAGTTTTTCAACTCATCAATATGACTGGAAACGCAGCAACAGATACATTTCAAATCCCCATTACAGACAATCAATTAAATCTACTTGTTACAGAAGGGAAAGTTGGTACAAACTTTACTCTTAGTGCTATTGAGATCAAGAAATTATCTAAACATGCTGTAATGAAACCGACAATTTATATTGGTGGTGACTCTACAGTTTGTAACTATTACCCATTAGCGAATAGTTTACAAGCAGGTTGGGGACAACTTTTGCCAGAGTTTGTTGATACGGAAACATATCAAATACGAAATATGGCTTCAGGGGGGCAAATTGCTAGGGGATTTAGAGACGATGGTCAGCTTGAAGCAATCTTGAAGTATATTAAACCAGGTGACTATTTTCTGTTACAGTTAGGAATTAATGACACAAATCCAAAAAATATGACAACCGAAGCAGAATTTAAAGAGATAATGAGAGACATGGTTAGACAAGTTAAAGATAAAGGAGCGATGGTGATACTATCAACTCCTCAAGGAAGGGCAACAGATTTTAATTCAGATAATGTTCATAATTCAGAAAATAGATGGTATAGACATTCCATTTTAGCTTTAGCTAAGGAAGAAAAAGTACCATTAGTAGATCTAAATGTACTAAGTTCAACTTATTTTACATCAATAGGTCCTGAAGCTTCAGGTAAACTTTATATGCCTGGAGATAGCTTACACCCTAACCGTGAGGGTGCAAGACAACTTGCCCAAATTGTAGCTGATGATTTGAATAGACAAGGGTTTGAAGGATTTATGTCTCGATAATATTAATGGAAAATGAAATAGTAACTTAATAGACAAGGCTGTATAAAAGCTAGCCCTTTATACAGCCTTTTTTTTGTATTTTCAAGCATTTACCTCTCATGGTGTAAAAAAATTGATCTCAAAAAGAAATGAAAAATTTTCTATTTATATAATTATAATGTAATCAAGGATTGATTATAGTAAAATAGTCATTAATCGGCAATATTCAAGGAGAGAATTATGGCGAAAAAAGTAAAATGGCTATTATTATATATTATATTCAGCTTCGTTTGGATTATTGTTACTGATAACTTAATTGTCTATAACGGAATCCCCAAAGACATTCATTTAATTTTTCAAAATATTAAAGGATGCATATTTGTTGTGCTAACGAGTGTGTTTTTTTACTATTTAATAGTGAAAAAGGAAGCATATGAAAAAGAAAGGCAAGAGAAAAATAAGTTAAATATATTAATAAATTCAATGGTCGACTTTGTTAATTTTAAAGATGGTGATGGCAGATGGACGGAGGCAAATGAGTTTGCATTAAAGCTATTTCAAATTGAGAATGTTGATTACCGAGGTAAAAAGGATTCTGAGCTAGCTGACTTTAGCAATTTTTATGGTGATGCGCTAAGATATTGTGAAATATCAGATGAAGAAGCATGGTTAAAAGGTGAGGTTAGTCAGTGTATTGAAGAAATCCCTATGCCAGATGGAACGGTTAAAACGTTTAATACGATAAAGGTTCCAATATTTAATGAAAATGGAACAAGAAAAGAGCTCGTCGTATTGGGACGCGATGTAAGTGATAGGATTGCTGCTGAAAGGAAATTGGCAGAAAGTGAACAAAGATATAAATCATTGTTTGAATTTAATCCAGAATTAGTATATATGATTGATCTACAAGGAAATCTTACAAACGTAAATGACCATTTTTATAAATATACTGGCTATAACAAGGAAGATTTCTTACAAAAGTCAGTACTATCTCTTATCGTTGAAAATGATCGTCGACGGGTTAGTGAAGCCTATATAAAGGTGATTAAAGAAAACAAACCATGGATTAATGAAGAAATTGAGATTATTAAAAAGGATCAGTTAAAGAAGAGTTTACGTTGTACTGCAGTTCCTATGATCATTAATAATGAGACAGTAGGAGTGATTGGGTATGCCGTTGATATAACAAAAGAAAAAGAAACGATGCAACTACTTCGAAAAACTGAGAAGCTTTCAGTTGTTGGGGAATTGGCTGCAAGTGTTGCACATGAAATCAGGAATCCGTTAACATCATTAAAAGGATTTCTTCAAATGCTCCAATCCTCAAGTGATGAAAATCAAATGTATTATAAAATTATGCTTGAAGAAATTGAACGAATAAATATTATCTCAAGTGAGCTATTAGTTTTAGCAAAGCCGCAACAAATTCATTTTCAAAAACGAAATATAAATGAGTTGCTATCAAATGTGAAATCATTGCTTGAGTCTGAAGCAAATTTATATGGCGTTGAGTTAGAAATTTTAACAAATGATAGGCTCCCACTTGTAGATTGTGAGTCTAATCAATTAAAACAGTTATTTATAAACATAATCAAAAATTCTATAGAAGCTACATCAAAAAAAGTGCAAGTTTCTATTAATAAAACAGATCACGACCATATTTGTATTCTGTTTAAAGATGACGGATGTGGGATAGACCAAGAGAGGTTAAAGCATTTAGGAGAGCCCTTTTATTCAATGAAGGAGAAAGGGACAGGCTTAGGGTTAACCGTTAGCTATAGAATTGTCGAGTTTCATAAAGGTCAAATTCAGTTCCAGAGTAAAGTGAATGAAGGAACAACTGTAAGGCTTGTCTTACCAATTAATAAATAAAGAAAGAAAAATCCCTATACATCAAATGCCGAATAGCAAATGATGCATAGGGATTTTTTATAGTTGAAATTCAAGCACAAATTATAATTACTTAAAGCTTCTGAGATTATATCTGGATAATGTTGTAAATGAACAATCACAAATAGTTGGTAAAGTCGTATATTATAAAGTGGCAACTCACCTAAAGGAGCTGATTTGAAGTGACTCATTACTATTGTCAACCTATGTATAATCCGGTATATTATCCCAATGGATACCCAGTAAGACAGGTAACTACAATCCCCTACAATTATTACTATCAACAGCAAGGTAGACAATTTCCTGATGTCGATCCTACATTATTTGAACAATCGGCTAAATCAATGCAACATTTAATGAAAGAAGCAAGTTTGGTTTTAAATGAGCTAGCAAAGTCAAAACCGTTTGCTAAAAAGGTTATGGATGCAGCACAGCAATCAAATATGAAGGAAGTTGATCAGTTAATCAAGTCGACCGGTATTAAGTCAAAGGTAGAGACAACTTTTAATCCTGATGGAATTAACCTAAAGCTATCGTCTAAAGTTGGTGGTTCGGATTGTTGTCACTTAACAATTGGGCTTAGATGGCTGTAAATTGATTAACTTAATTTATGCAAAACGAGATGGAGCTACCAATTTCGTGTATATTCCCTTATTAATCCTGCGTTCACATTCAATAAAGTTTAACACAACCTAAATAGCTCCCCTCTGTCCCATAATATTAGTAAATTATAAAGACCCCCCTTCTGATGGGAATCTTGGCTTATCCTTGAAATTTGCAAATATTAAATCAAAATCGCATATGAATCCTTCAAATTACATTTTGTTTGAACAATTGTCGAAAGCGTTTATAATAAGGATATGGAAAACATTACATTAGTAATATTTTCTAAACTAATAAAAGGTGAATCAATATTAATTCCTAAAGTTTAGGTAAATATCACTAAATATTTATAGTTAATTAGAACTGATGTTTAATAAGAGATTTATAGATTTTATTTAAAAACCTCCATGAGTAAGTCCTTTTTCATAGTTCAAAGTTAATGTGAATCCTTAACGTTTAATAAGTAAAAATATCAATATTTAGTAAGAAACACTCTTTGTAATTGGAGGAAAGTAAATGGCAGGAGAAACAATTTTAATAATAGATGATGATGAGGATATCAGATCGATTTTACAACTGTACTTGTCAAAAGAGGGGTACTCTGTTACCGTATCTGGATTTGGAAATACTGCAATAAAATTAGTCGATCTCCATCGTCCCAATTTAATCATTTTAGATGTGTTACTCCCTGATATGGATGGATATGAGGTTTGTCGATTATTGCGTCAAAACACAAGTGCACCAATTTTATTTTTAAGCTCAAAAGAAGATGATTTTGATAAAATTTTAGCGCATCGAATTGGTGGAGATGATTACATAACAAAGCCCTTTAGTCCTGCATTACTTGTTGCTAAAGTACAAGCTCATCTACGTAGAAATAAAAATATTTCACATCAAGTATATAAACTGGATGAATGGACTGAAGACTCTGTATTGGTTTTTCCAGGGCTAACAATAGATAAAAACAGCTGTGTTGTAAAAGTAAATAAAAAAGCGATACCACTATCAGCAAAAGAATATCAGCTATTATGCTTGTTAGCAGAAAATCCAAATCGAGTCTTTACCGTGGAGCAGATGTTTGAACGGGTTTGGGGTGAAGAAAGTCTTGGTGATTATAGAACTGTAATGGTACACATCAGTAATTTGCGTAAAAAAATTGAACCACATCCTACAGAGCCAATTTATGTCTTAACCTTAAGAGGTATGGGGTATAAATTTAATGGCTTTTTTGATGATTAATATCACCATAAGTCTGTAAAAAATTTTTAATCTCTTCTTTTGTAATTCCTAGAGTGAATGCTTCTTGAATCAGCTTTACCCATTCATAATCGAGATCTCTATTTGAATCAGATAAAGTGAAATGCTTAAACTTTTCCATTTGAAACCTCCGTCATGATATTTGATAACCTTATCATACTTTATAAACTATAAAGCTTGTATAAGGTTTCTTAAAGATTAGTTAAAGAATGCAAATAAATTCCATAAGCAAAAGGTGGATGACAAATGGAATCATTAAGTAGGTATCAATCATTAGAGGAAATATCAAGCAATCACTTATATACTCTTTATAAAGGATTTTCTACTGATACTAGAAAGAATGTGCTTCTTAAGATAGTAAAGGAGCAACACGTTTCAAAAAAAACAATCGCTTCCATACAGCATGAATATGATTTAGTTCAATCAATTGAGATTGAAGAAATATTACGACCTATAAGTTTGGAAACTGATGGTAGGCAACCTTATGTGGTATATGAATATTTTCCTTGTGAAACGTTGAACACCTACCTCAAGAAAAAAGAAAAATTGAAAGTAGACGAGTTTTTAAGAATGACTATTAAGCTTGCAACGGCATTAGTTAATCTTAATCGCCATCAACTTGTACATAAAAACATTAACCCTTCTACGATTTTACTTAATCATACTTCAAATGAACTTAAACTTACTGGTCTCCAATATACTCAAAAAAATCGAATAAGTAACAATCAAATACCTATTGATAAAGAGATGGACATCGAATTAGCCTATATATCTCCAGAGCAAACTGGAAGAATCAATCGAAATGTAGATTTTCAATCAGACCTTTATACACTTGGTGTCGTTTTTTATGAAATGCTAACAGGTCAAACACCTTTTGTTGTAGAATCACCATTTGATTGGATCCATGCGCACTTAACAAAACAACCACCTCCTTTAACAGATCTAAATGAAGATGTTCCTGAAATCCTAGCAAATATTATTATGAAACTTCTAAGTAAATCTCCAATTGATCGCTATAAGAGTTCGTATGGCTTAAGAGAGGACTTAATCACTTGTCTCCAACATTATGAAAATGGACAACTAACCTCGTTTGCAATAGGGAAAAAAGATACATTTATGAATATAGAGACAAATAATCGATTATTTGGAAGAGAAGAAGAAGTAAATAAGTTAATATCCATATGTAATCGTACTCTTGAAAACGGTGAAACACAGCTTATGCTCATATCTGGTGAATCAGGAACAGGAAAAACAGCGATAGTGGATGAAGTGTTGCAGGAATTAAATAAGAAACAGACATTTTTAATTCGAGGAAAGTTTGACCTTCTCCTTAAGCAAAGTCCTTATAGTGCCATACTTGATGCATTTAAAATGCTTTTTAAGCAAATTCTCACAGAAGATGAAACAAATATTAACAAGTGGGGTCGTTTGATTGAAGATGAAATAGGATCTAATCTAACAATTTTATTAAGTGTTTTACCTGAATTGAAATGGCTTGTAAATAAAGAGAATGAAGAAATTGAATTGACGGCAGTAGATATGTCCTCACATTTTTATTATTTATTTCAAAAGCTTGTACGTGTATTTACTCAAAAAAATCATTCGCTCATTTTATTTTTAGATGATTTGCAATGGGCAGATAGTGCTTCTTTAGAATTGATAGAGTATTTAATTTCAAATCAAGATACACATTATTTTTTAATGATAGGAGCCTATCGAGAAAACGAGATAACGTCAGAACATCTTTTATATCAAACGATTAGTCACTTAAAAGATGAAAGAAAGGTACAAACTATTACTCTTGATGCTTTATCCTATGATATAGTAAGCGATTGGATTCAGTCATATCTATCAGAGCAAAAAGAAGATGTTAGAGTGTTAAGTACAACTATTTATCGAATTACACAGGGAAATCCATTCTTCATTAAACAATTACTACTATCTTTTTATGAAAATAACATTCTATTTTTTAATGAAAAGAGCGGAAACTGGTCGATTGATGAAACAAAATTATCACAAGCCTCCATTCAAGATAACGTTGTTTTTTATTTAATCAATCGCTTGAAAAAGTTACCAGAAACAACACTAAGGCTTATTCAAATAGCAGCGTGCATAGGTAATCAATTTGATTTACATACAGTTTATAAAATAGCAAAACAAGATCAATTAAGTACGAGTAGAATAATCGATACTGCAATTGACATGGGGCTTCTTCTTCCAGCGCACGAAAATGTAGATAAAAGGGAGAGTAAACAAGATATTAGTGATGTTTCTACTTCTAACTATCGTTTTATCCATGACCGCGTTCAACAGGCAATCTATTCAACAATGTCAAACAAAGAAACGTCAACTAACCATCTGGCAATTGGGAGAGAGCTTATTCAAGATGAAATGACTGAATCACAATTAGTAAATGTAGTCTATCATCTTAATCTAGCTCGACATTTACTGCCTGAAAAGGAAACGATCATGCTAGCCAAAATGAATGTAAATGCTGGAGAATTCGCGAAAAATACAGCAGCCTATCAAGCAGCATTAATATATTACAAGGTTGCATACGAATTATTAGGTGAGGATTGGAAGAATCACTATGATTTTACATTTAACCTACTTAAGGGCTTAGGTGAAGCACAGTATTTAAACAGTAAGTTCGATCAATCTGAACATACGTTTAATACATTGCTCAAGCATGCAAAAACAAAGGTTGAAAAACTATCGATTTATAATCTGAAAATCACATTGTATACACATGTTCACCGTGTAGAAGAAGCGGTTGAAGCAGGCTTAGCAGGATTGCAATTAATGAATCAGAAATTTCCTTTTAAACCGAATAAACTACATATTGTCAAAGAATTACTTTTTGTTAAAATAGCTTTCGCACTAAAACAACCGAAAGACTTATTGAAATTGCCAGAAATGGAAAGTGAAGAAAATCGTTTAATTTTGCGGACATTGATCCAATTAAATGCTCCGACCTATCATGTAGATCAAAACCTTTCAACTATTTTCATGCTAAAAGCGATGAGAATGACGATTAAGTTTGGTCTAACAGAATTTAGTCCATTAGTTTTTAATAATTATGCACTCATTTTAAGTGCAGGTTTTCATGATTTTAAGCAAAGCTATGAATTTGGAAAGCTAGCTTTATTGTATGCTGAAGAGAATGGCAATATAGGTATAAAAGGTAGGGTATCCTTTGTTTTCGCAAGCTTTGTGAACCATTGGAAAAACCATATAAAGGATAATATTAAGTATCTGGAACAATCGCAAAAATATTGTCTACAGGCGGGGAACATTCATCTCGCTGGAGCAAATAGTTCATTTCTCGTCATTTCTCATTTTATTAAAGGAACACTCTTAGAAGAGCTTAAGAATATTATTCAATTACAGAAAACCTTCATTGAAGATATTAAATATCCAATCTCGGCAGGCTTTATGGCAGAAATGCAGGAATGGCTTGACTATCTTACGAGTGATAAACGGATTGAATGGCAGTTTACTAAAATTATTGATGATGATTCTGCCAAAATCATTCATTATACAATGCGTCTACATATGGCCTACTTATTTAATAAGGATAAATTTGCTAATCAAGTATTAAAGGAATTAGCACCTTTAGTGAATAGTCGCTTAACATTAGTAATCGCACCAGAATTTTATTTTTTCGAAGCATTATGGCTATTGAAGTTTATTAGACTAGGAAAGACCACTATTTTGAGTAAAAGGGAATCGCTTAAAAAGATAAAACGAAATATACGAAAGCTAAAAAAATATGCTAAGTTGTCACCTGAAAATTATGAGTCTAAGAAAATGCTAGTTATGGCGGAGTTAGCTGCAATTACAAACAATAAGCAAACTGCAGAGGCGTATTTTGATATAGCGATCCAATCTAGTGAAGAAAATCAGTTTCTTCAAATGGTCGCTTTATGTAATGAAGCAGCTGGTCGATTTTACGCAGAGCAGAAGAAAAATAAAATTGCAGGTCTATACTTTACTGAAGCTTATAACAGCTACCTAAAATGGGGGGGCACTAAGAAAGCACAACATCTGTCTGATAAATATCGAACATACATGCTAGACAATGTAGAAGTCAAGAAAACGTTCTATGAAGGTCGAGCAGAGAATTATGATTTAAATGCAGTATATAAAGCAGCACAAATTATATCAAGTGAAATGAAAATTGAGCAATTGTTAGAAAAAGTTATCCATATTACGATGGAAAATGCAGGTGCAACGAAAGGGACAATTTTATTTAAACAAGGTGAGGAATTAATTGTTGTTGCTCATGAAAATTATAGGCTTGAAGAATCCGTACATAGAGATAATAATTTTTCACCTAATATTGTTCAGTATGTAAATCGAACTGGTAACATTGTTCAATTAGATGATGCAAGTAATATAGGTATTTTTCAAGAAGACGAATACGTCCTAAAAACGAAGGCGAAATCTATTATTTGTATACCAATTTTCTATTATCAAAAGTTAAAAGGGATTCTATATTTGGAAAACGAAAAGGTGACAAATGTGTTTTCAAAGGAACGGATTAGCTTCTTAACGCTACTATCAACGCAGGCGGCGATATCGATTGAAAATGCTCAGCTCTACAAAAACCTTGAGGATAAAGTTAAAGAAAGAACAGCCGAGCTTCAACAAGTTAATCAAACCCTTGAGGAGGCAAATAAGTATTTAGCACAATCAGAAGAAATAAGGAGAGAGTTACTATCCAATATTTCACATGATTTGCGAGCACCAATTGCAAGTATACAAGGGTATATGGAAGCAATACTAGATGGATTAGCGAACACGGAAGCAAAGCGAGATGAATACATACGAAATAGCATTTCACGTATAAAAGGATTAAATGTCCTTATTAACGATTTGTTTGATTTAACCCAATTGGAATCAGGCAATCTTTCTTTTAACTTTGATTATGTTCCAGCTGATAAACTGTTGGAAAACATAAAAAGCAAATTTCTCTACGAAGTCACAAGAAAAAATTTGTATTTACAGCTTGAGTTAAATGAAGATATGGAACTCTTTCCGTTAATTGAGATTGATGTTGAGAGGATAGGACAAGTTTTCGCTAATTTGATTACAAATGCAGTTAAACATACAAATAGTGGTGGGATTCATCTGAAATTAGAGATAGTGGAACAAAATGTAATAATCTCTTGCCGTGATACTGGTTTAGGGATTGCTTATGAAGATTTGCCTTATATATTTGAAAGAAACTTCACAAAAGCGAATCACCCTTCAAGAAAAGGGCATGGTCTTGGTCTGGCAATTTGTAAAGAAATCATCAAACATCACAACGGAGAAATTTGGGCAGAGAGTGAGATTGGAAAAGGTACCACGATTTATATACAGCTTCCTGTTGTTCGTGTGGAGGAAGAATTAGTATTAACTTAGGTCGGATTTGTTTTTACACGTGCTTGGTATCAAAACATGTAAGTGTTTATAAAAAAAAACGTGACTTACATTTAATGGTAAATATGATCTAAATCTATCGTTTGGCATATCCAGTGTATGGTTTGAATAAGTTCAGAATGAAGATTCTTTCGTGACTACGTCGAATCATTTTACATCATTTGCTAAACGAAAGTGGGGATCATCAAATGCCAAGTGAGTTATATAAAGTTGAAGTTAATATTCCGATCCAATCAATATGGGACTTTGTAAGTGTAATGGACAATTGGGCACCTCTTGTACCTGGATATATTGAGCATGAGATTTTAAATGATAGCGAGTCAATTTGGAAGTTCAAAACTGATTTAGGGGTTATTAAGAAGAAGGTAGAATTAAAAGTTGATATCACAGATTGGATTAAACCTAAAAAGGTTATTTTTAATCTAACTGGTATCAATGAAAAAATGACTGGAAAAGGTTATTTCGAAGCACAAATAATTGATACGAACAACACTCTGATGACTGGGTATCTAGAAATCACACCTGAAGGCAAAATGGCGAAATTAATTAATTCTAAGCTTAAGAAAAATTTAAATGAATTGACCAAGGAATTGACTGAAGCGATAATAGCTAAAATAAAAGAAGATGAACATGCGATAAGATAGTTGTTAGTAAGAATTAATCAAGTATAGAAAAATCTGTCCGTATTTAGGCATCCTATGTAGGTAGGATGTCTTTTTTACTATGAAAAAGAATGTAGCTTAGTAATAGAATTAATTAAAAGGCTAACTCGCTAAACTTTGTTGCTATGTACCAAGTGGTGTGGTGAGGTTGATTTCCGCTCCAATCAACCTTCCACAGTGTTCGTGTTATAACAACAATCTCTAAATTGAACGAAGCTTGTTCTTAAAAGTTAATTAAAAGCTTTGTTATTGACAACGGAATTTTATTTGTGATATATTTATCTCGAAATAAGGATATTTGAATCTGAGATAATACCACAAGTAATTATCTCTTTATATTTTGAATAGTCAATTCAATAACATCGAAAAATATATTAACAATTATTCACTGTCCCTTTAAAGTAAAAAAACTCAGAAAAGGGCTAGTACACAGTTCGACATTATAGAGCTATGTTTGTAGCTTAATTGGAGGAAATTAAAGTGAATGAATTAAAAGGATTACACCATGTAACAGCCATTACAAGTAGTGCAGAAAAGAACTATGAATTTTTCACTTATGTTTTAGGCATGCGTTTAGTGAAGAAAACAGTAAACCAAGATGATATTCAAACATACCACTTATTTTTCGCAGATGACAAAGGTAGTGCAGGCACAGATATGACTTTCTTTGACTTCCCTGGCATTCCCAAAGGTGTACATGGTACAAATGAGATATATAAAACATCTTTCCGGGTACCAAGTGATGCTGCGTTAGATTATTGGGTAAAACGTTTTGATCGTTTAGAGGTAAAGCATACAGGGGTGAAAGAACAATTTGGTAAACAGACGCTTTCATTTGTTGATTTTGATGACCAAGAATACCAATTGATTTCAGATGAAAATAACGAAGGTGTAGCTTCTGGTTCACCATGGCAAAATGGACCGATTCCTCTTAAGTTTGCAATAACTGGTCTAGGGCCAATTTTTATCCGTATCGCTAATTTTGAATACTTTAAAGAAATGTTGGAAAAAGTTCTATTATTTAAAGAAATAGATCAGACAGGAGCATTTCATTTATTTGAGGTTGGTGAAGGAGGAAATGGTGCCCAAGTAGTAGTAGAATATAATGCAATTCTGCCTCAAGCTAGACAAGGTTTTGGTACAGTACACCATGCAGCATTCCGTGTTGAAGACCGAGCAGTTCTAGAAGAATGGATTAATCGTATGGAAAGCTTCGGATTCCAAACCTCTGGATATGTTAATCGTCACTTTTTTGAGTCATTGTACACAAGAGTTGCTCCACAAATTCTATTTGAGTTTGCAACAGATGGTCCAGGATTTATGGGAGATGAACCTTATGAAACACTTGGAGAAAAATTATCTTTACCTCCATTCTTAGAGCCAAAACGTGAACAAATTGAAAGTTTAGTTCGCCCAATTGATACTGTAAGAAGCACAAAAGAATTCATTAAAGAATAATGAATAATTTACTATTTTAGATAAATTATTATGCTAAGTATTATGTATATTAAAGAGCTTCCTAATAGATGTTTCATCTCTAGGAAGCATTGTTACAAAAAGTAATAACCTAATAATTTATGATATTAATAAAGTTACAGATCTAATAAGTTGACAAAAGAAGAAAAACCTATTAAAATTATCTCATATTCAAGATATTTAAATTTAGGATATATATATTTTAAGCTATTAATGAAGTTGATAAGATTTAGGAATAGGACCCTGTGTTCAAAGCATAAAAATTTTTATTTTTTATCTCAAATTAAAAATTCTTCAAATGAGGGTAAAAGTGATCTTAGGAAAACTTTAAACAGCAGAATTTAAACCTCCAAATTAAAGGGGTTGATAAAATTTAAAAATATCAAATGAGAACAAACAATATTTTAGGCGGTGTAAAAGATGGGCATTATAGAGAAATTATTTGGTGGATCTAAACATAAGGAGGAAAAAACAATGACAAAATTAAACATTGGAATTATCTTAGGAAGTACACGTCAAGGACGATTAAGTCCACAAGTAGGAGAATGGGTGAAAGCAATTGCGGACAAACGTGAAGATGCAAATTATGAAATCGTAGATATTGCGGAATTCAAATTACCATTTTTAGGTGAAACAGATGGTCAAGAACCAGGAATAAAAGCTTGGTCAGAAAAACTTGCTAGTTTAGATGGATTCGTATTTATTACACAAGAATACAATCACAGTATCACAGGAGCTTTGAAAAATGCACTTGATCTAGCTCGTGTGGAGTGGAACAATAAAGCTGCAGGTATTGTGAGCTACGGTTCAACAGGTGGAGCTCGTGCAGCAGAACATCTTCGTGGGATCTTAGGTGAATTACTAGTTGCAGACGTTCGCACACATCCTACATTGTCACTATTTACAGATTTTGAAAACGGAAGTGTTTTCAAGCCAGCTGAATTACATCTTGATAATGTTAATGGTATGCTAGACCAAGTTATTGCATGGAGTGGCGCACTAAAAACATTGAGATAAAATAAATGACAAATCGTTATACATGGGAGGGGAGGATGTTAATCCTCTCTTTTTTTATATGATTAGAATAAAAATCCTAGAATATTTTTATAAAATGAGCGTTTAATTGGAAAATATGTTAACATAATATGGTAAATAGAGTTAAAGTAACACATCTACATATAAATAGAACAGGTCATCCATCTACTTTTAGTAACATTTTTTTAAAGAAAGAAGGTGTGAAAAAATTGGTAATTAATATCTTGTTTACAATTATGTTCATACTTGGTGTATATTATCTAATCAATTATCGATTAAGGATAAAGAAAGCAGCTGATTTATCTAAGGATGCACTTTATCCAAAAATAGACGATGAGTTTAATAGTATTCTCCTTCCGATTGAGTGGAAGGAAATGGAACCTCTTGCAAAGAATACGAAATCCTATCAATATGTGAAATGGGGAACTCTTATTGCCCTTTTATTGTTATTGGCTCTATTGTGGATTGTTCTTGCAACAGAATGGTTAGGATCCTCCTTCTTTAGTGTTGTCTATTTGTTTATTGTGATCATTAACTCGATTAAGCATCGTGGAAATCTGTTTATCTTATCAAAAGGAATCATTCTCAATGGTAAGTTCTATTCTTCAAATCAAATAAAGAATTATCAAATAGAAAAAATTGTCCGGTGGCACGAGCTTTACGGGCTTGATGATCGTGTGAACAACGCTTATAAAATAACATTTAAAATAAAGAAGGAGCTATTCCCTCCAAATTATATTGTTGTAAAAGATTCTGCTTACCTTGAACGAATGATTTTATTACTTGATGAACAAGGTATTCCAGGTATGAAAGAAAAGGAACTAGCTAATTCTTCAGTAGGTAATTTTACAACTAAATCTTAGTGTTTCCTCACAAATAGGCATAATCCATAAATGGTTTACGTCTATTTGTACTTCAAGGAAGGATATATGGTTAGTTATAAAAATTTTACTTTTTCAATAATATCTATAGCTAACTAATTAACAAAATTGGATGATCAGATGGATATTTAAAATATTGTCTAATCGCAAGTGATATACCTTTTGCAATATTTGTAGCCATTGTATATATAAGATGGAGATTCGTATAAAATAGAGAAGATTCTACAGCAGGATCATTTTCGAGGACCACTCCCATTACGCTACAATCTCCAATAGATGGAAGGTTATGGCCAAGACCACTCCCAGGTCGCAAAGAGCCTTCACGAACAACAATCGTGTTAACGATCCCTTCTGAACCAAGTACACTATCAATTGCAACAACAAAGCTATTATTTGGTAAGGCAATACCCGAAAATCTTGGGACAATGGTTGTGGCATCTAAGGGAGATTTTAGATTTCCCAATACAGTTAAGTGATTTGGATACATGTCTTGAAGTAAGGTTCCAACAAATGGACCAAGGCTGTCGCCATTAATTAGGTTAGAACCAATGCCTACGACATATATATGCTCCGTCCCTTCTGGAATTAAATTATACAAGGTGTTACGAATAAACAGCGGTGCTAGCTTATGACTATATGGGATAATTCCCTCAAGCATTGAAATTCTTGTGTCCATATCATTCTGTTTATACATGTTGTTATTTCCCCTCACCAATATTTTAAGTAGTTCACCGATCTCTCTGTGTAAAACGCTTTCATATTCTGGTATTTTTTAGAATTTTTGATCGTTATTTTATTTTACATTATAATTAAATATTCTTTATTCATATTAAAATTCCTTCTATAATTTGATTAATAGAATAAGTAACTAATAAACGTTTTGCTTGATCCTAGAATGATTTGTTGTTCTGATGAAGTTGATTATTGGTAAAGTGACTAGCTCATTGAATATAAAAGCTAAAATTTAGGTGTGACATAATTAATGTACGAGAATGCTTGCTAATGCTGCTAATAAATGAGCTTAAGTCAGCTTTTTTTATATGAAAGTTAGGAAGTAAAAGCTAAATAATTGAGATGTAGTGCACCCTTAATTTTCGTTTTTATTTAGTTTAAGGCTCAGTTAAAGGCTCACTGTTTTTTTGCGAATTGTTGCATGTAGAGGTAAAAAGCAATCAAGTTTAACAGAGTGAAGTATAATATAAAATTTTTAAAAAGAAGGAGATATTGTGCTAGGATAATCCACTATGAGAAAATAATATTAAACAGTTGGAAGGGATGATACATATGGCAAATTTAAAATTCGAAATAATAGAAAAGATTGGAACAATTTCAGAAGGCGCAAAAGGATGGAAGAAGGAATTAAATCTAATGAGCTGGAATGACCGTGATCCTAAATATGATTTGCGTGATTGGGATCAAGATAACGAAAAGATGGGAAAGGGAATTACATTATCTAAGGATGAGTTAATTCAATTAAAAGAGCTATTGAATGGAATGGACTTATAATAATACTCAAACTAAAAAGACAGGGGCGATCGATAATCTGCTCCTGTTTTTTGAATTTAGAAACAGTATTTATTGTCACTCGAAAGGATTCGTAATCGAGTCCTAATAAATACAAGAATGGTAATTCTGCCAATAATTCACTAATGTGATCCACTTGTAAACCTGTTAGCCTTGTAGATGGCCCTGTTTTATCCTAAAAAAACAAACAGGAGGTTTACAAAATGAAAAAATTATTAAAATTAGTGATCACAATTACATTAGTAATTGGTTCTTATATAGTATTTCCTACAACTCAAATAAATGCTCAAGCAGAAGATTCGATTCAGACTGGTGACACGTTGAAATTATTATGGGAAAAATATGATATCGAAAAAGTTGATAGTGACTACATTGACTTACGTTTTATAAATGAGAAAGAAAAAGCAAAAATCTCAAAGAGCTTGATTGAAAACAAAGATAATTCTTTAAAAGTCTCAAATAAAGAAAATTCTTTGGAAATCTCAAACAAAGAAAAGAAACTTCTTGCTCGTCTTGTCCATGCAGAAGCAAAAGGTGAGCCATATGAAGGTAAAGTAGCAGTTGCAACAGTAGTGTTGAATCGAGTTGAACACAAAGAATTCCCTGATACAGTTAAGGAAGTTATTTATGAAGAGAATGCATTTGAACCTGTCCAAAATGGTTCAATAAATGAAACTGCTGATAAAGAAGCACATAAAGCTGTTAAAGAAGCTTTAGCGGAACAAGAAAAAAATGATGAGTTACTGTACTTCTATAACCCTGAAACAGCAACAAGTGATTGGATTTTAACTCGTGAAGTTGTTAAAACAATTGGAGATCACGCATTTGCGATTTAAAGGGCGTGTACAGGATATAAAAAGTACCCTATAAAGTAGACACAGTAAAGTCTACCTATTGGGTGCTTTTTTTTATTATTCTTCTTTTTCATTGACTATTTTCGTAAACGCCTGCGGTGTCTCACCTGTCCCGCTGCTCCCGCAGGAGTCTCGCAATCCGTTCCAATCAACCTGAAATAGTTTTGTCTTAAAAGCAACAATCTCTTAGAAAAGAGCCTTCATTTTACACAACTGAATACTTATTCGTGCATTATTGCATACAGGTGAAAACAATGGACAACAACGGGATCATGATAGAATATTGGATTATATAAAAGTATAGTCGAAATGAGAAGGAGGTATATTAAAAATGGTGAACCGTGCAATGAATATTATTATTACAGACTATAATGAAAACTGGACTCAATTATTCAAAAAAGAAGCAAAATTAATTAGTGGAATTTTAAAAGATGAACTTGTAAAGATTCATCATATAGGCAGTACAGCAGTGTCCGATTTGAAAGCTAAACCAATCATCGATATGATGCCAATCGTAAAAGATATTTCAAACGTTGATCTTTTTAATGAAAACATGATTGAAATAGGTTATGATCCACTTGGAGAGTTTGGGATTAACGGAAGAAGATATTTCCGAAAAGGTGGAGAAAACAGGACACATCAAATACATATGTTTCAATATGATAATCATTTTGAAATTGAACGCCATTTGGCGGTACGTGATTATCTTAGATCACATAAAAAAGACGCAATTGAGTATGGAAAGTTGAAGGAAAGCCTTGCACTTGAATTTTCTAAAGACATTGAAGGATACAGTAATGGTAAAAGTGATTTTGTGGAAAACTTGGAACGGAAAGCAATTGAATGGAAGCGTGAAAATGAAAGGTAATCTTTGATTTCGTTTTTAACTAAACCAGTTATTAGTTTGCTAACATTTTCAAGAGTTTGCGAAAACATCAAACAACCGCTTTATTAAAAGGAGATTAGCTTTTTGTAATCGAATATAATAACAGAATTGCAATAGTTTCACGGAATAAGGAATAATTGTAAATATGGGGAAATGTAAAATGGTAAAGTTAATAACTGGTGAAACAGAGTACATACGAAATGAATGATTGTTACACAAACAATGAATATGACATTGAATTTGATCGCTGCACTCCAAAAGTTAATAGGGTATACAAATAATGCAAAAACCGTGAATGATGCTCCTGTTTTTATGAAATAAACATAATAGAGGCAGTTGTAAAACTTGGTCAAGCTCTCACGATGGTCCAATAATAGAATCACTTTATCATGTTTAAAATTGGTTCAATACTTAGTAGAAAAGTGGTGATTATCTTTGTATAAAAATATGGTGGAACTAAACGATAATTTAACAGAAATCTTTTTTGAAAAGCAAATAGATGATGAGGAGAGTCGTTACTTTGGAGGCGTGGTAGATGCTAAAACAGGTATCCCTAGTCCAAGTCATACTGGAGTTGGAAGTGTGCTTGGTAGTTGGCTGAGCTCCTATGTGAACCCAGACTCTCGATTTTATCATTATGACCTATTAGCGAGAAGAATTGATAAAGCATTGGATTACATGCTAGATCAACAGCATGAGGATGGAACAATTTCCCCGGGATGGACCAATTACCATTCCCCACCTGATACGGGATTTATAGTAACTGGATTTGCCCACATTTATCATTTATTGAAAAATGATAGTGGTCTAGAAGCTGACAGTTTAACTAGTAAGGTTAAGTCTTTTCTTGAAAGAACGATTCCGGCAATGCTGACTGGTGGATGTCATACTCCGAATCATCGCTGGGTCCTAACTTCTGCCTTATGCCACCTTTATACGATCTTTGGAAATGATGAATTATTAGATCGCGCAGAGGAATGGCTAGCAGAAGGAATCGACATTACCAAAGACGGAGAATGGACGGAACGGAGCAATGGGATCTATAATTCTGTCAGTAACATCTTTCTTTATCACACGGCACGGATAGGAAATAAACCGAAATTGCTAAATTATGTAAGGAAAAATCTTGATATGATGCAATACCTTGTTCATCCAGATGGAGAGGTTGTCACAGATTATTCAGGTCGTCAGGACTTTGGAAATGTTTTCGATTTATCTCCTTATCACTTAATCTGCCGTTTAATGGCTTTTCACGACAATAACCCGGTTTATGCTGCCATGTCAGACTTAGCTGCTGAAAATCTATCAGAAATGGGTCCAGTTAATAATCATATTATGATAGGATACCTGATGTTCCCTTTTATAAAAGAACAAAAGGTTGGTAAAACAGCGTTGCCGACTAATTATGAAGTCTTGATAAATGGTGATTTCCCAGGAATCGACAACTTAAAGAAAATGAATCTAGTTGGACATGGCTCCAAAATTGAACATAGTAGTATGCATGAGTCCTTTGGAGCACCCATTGTTCGTTTTCGACAGAGTGAGGAAAGTGCAACCATTATGAGTAAAAACGCGTCGTTTTTTTCTCTTCGTAAAGGCAATGCAAAACTACTTGGTGTAAGAGTAACTAGTAGTTTTTCACCTGGGATCATTGAATTTGACACAATCGAAAAAATAGATGATGGTTATCGTCTAAAAAAGCAGATGGAAAAAGGGTATCGAGGCCCGATACCGAAGCAGCAGTTAGCTAATATGGAGGATACAAGTATTTGGTATTTACTACCGCACCAACACAGGGGATTAACTCATAGCCAAACATTCGAAGTTGAGATCGATATAGTGAAGACTAGTGACAGTGAATGGAAACTCTATGTGAAGTCAGACGATCGAGAAGACGTATTTATGCAGATAGAATTCCTTTTTAATACTGATGGTCTTCTTAAAGGTGATGAAATTACTAGAGTTAATGAAAGAACGTATTTTTGGAAAAGGGATGAACTCACCTTTCAGTCTGGTGAAAACTATATTCATATGAACACTGGGACTCATGAACATTGGATAGAGAATATAGGAGGAGCTGGTGAGGTAAACAATGTGCAGGCAGTTAAAGTTAACCTTGTGTCTCCTATAGACAAAACCTTTCGTGTTTGGATTAAATAATATGTAAAATTTTCTTAATGGTGTTTGGTGATAATAAAACTATCTACTTGAAAAAAGTAAATGAGATAGATAAAAAGTCAAACGTAAGCTGGAGGTCATATATATTATTAAATCCAATATTTATAAAAAGATAATTTGATAATTAGTTTTCCTAATCGTTATATTGTTGAAGCTTGTGCACGATTCAAAATCGTGTTCCGTGAGAAGTGTCGGTTCGACCCCGACCACTGGTATCTATTTGTGAATAGAAAATAAGATAGAACACTCGCAATCGTTTATATATCAGCTTTTGTGAGTTTTTTGTTTTTTTAAGAATACGATAGAAAACGATAAGTTTGATTTGGATAGTAACGTATGAACGCCTCTTATATTACAGTGTCAATCCTCGGATATTTGGAGCCACTCTCGGCATTGATTTTTTCAGCTAGCATTTTAGGAGAAAAGTTAAGTCTTGTGTAAATATCCGGGGCTTTGTTGATTTTAGGAGGTGCAGCATTTGGAGAATTGTTTCGGTCGAAGAAAAACGAGCTAAGGGAAGAAAAGGCAAAGTGGCATTGTGATAAGCAGCATGGTGAATGTTGCAAATCGTCATAGACGTTTGATGTCTTTGGTAGGTTGCTGTCGATAAGCAGTAAAGAAAATCTAAGATTTATATAAAAAAGGGATCTATGCTTCCATTCCATTAAATCCTATGTATATGGGAATCGAGAAGAGGATCTCCTTCAATATGACAAGAAGAATAGTAAAGTTATTTGCCCATCTGGTAACGAGTATCTAATGTTCTTTAACTATCCTCTGAAAAAAGACTTATTTTTTATAAAATTGTTCTTAATCAATTTTATAAAAAGAAGGAGTGGTAGATACACATATACAAATCCAATTCCTACATTTGCCGTAAGATTAATGAGCTGATCAATACTATTAAATTCTTTAAAGCTAATGGAAGCAATCATTATTACAATAAGTAACAGTTGTAAAGTCGCTTTTGGAGGCATTGAAAAAGCTCTTTTTACTATCCTTGTACATGCCCACAAAGAAATACAGATAGGGGATATAACCACTAACAACCAAATAAATATAAACACGTATTCAAATCTTTCCAGGAATGAGAATTTTACGATTTTTACCATCATTAAAGTCGCCCAAGGCAACTGCTGTAATACCTCTTGATTGAAGTATAAGAATGAAATTAACGTTACAATTAGATACACAATGATGGTATATAAATTGCCTAAATATGCCCATTTAGATATAGTTTTAGAATTTGAATCCTTAATGAAAGGATAGTACATCAGTATCCACTCGAAACCAAGAAAAAGCAGGGAAAAAGCCTTAGAAGATAGAAATAGCTCACCAAGGGAGTGGCTGAAAGCTGGAAGTAAATAAATATAATTCATATGCTTCATTGGGAAATAGATTAAAATGAACAGAAAAGAAGGTAAAACAACTCCCCAGAAACTAAAGCCAGTTAAAGTACGGAAGCCACTTGATATAAGGTAAAACAATAAAAGCCCGAATACTAAACAAAGTTGCCATGTTTTTATTGTTGGATACACCCATATTTGTATGACTTCAATATAGGCGCGAAAAACCGTCAAGGAAGCTAACCAGAAATAGACCATTGCAAAGACAGATAAAATGTTACCCATCTTTTTTCCAAAGCAATATTGATGAACAGCTACTAAATCATTGTTTTCTTCATCTAATAGCTTAAAAATAATATAGAGTATGATATGGGTTGTAACGCCAGTTAATAGTAAAGAAATCCAAGCATCCTGTTCAGCACCTTTAATCACTTGATTTTGAAAATTTAGGATACCAACACCAGTTTGGGAAGAGTGAATGAGAAAAAATGTGAAAAAAGACGAAACCTGAAATTGTTTTTCTACTTTTACGGTCACTATTTTCCCACCCCAGTTTGTCTAACGACAATTTTGGTATTTACATCATACGTCATATTAGGATAGATCCTTTCGTAAAAACTCTTCTCGGACCAATTACTATGATTGATTCTATATAATCTTCCTAAACCTACAGGATCTACACCATTTTTTTGAAAATCCTTAAGAAGTAATTCAACGTCATTTGAAATGGATTTCTGTAAGGCGTTTTTAAACAATTTAAGATCCTTTTCCTTTTCCAAATTGATCCACTCGGGCAAAGCATCAAGTTCTACATCTAAATTTAGACTAACATTGGCTTGTTCCTGGAGATTTTCCTTAATGACTTTTACCTTATGTTTTCCATCAATCGTTCTGACCCCAATATTAGCTTTATGTCCTTTCATGTTGAGGTTAAAACTGTATACGCCCTGTTTGTTTCTGTCTGTCATTAATTTTAATAAGAATGTTTCTTTATCTGAAATCTTTAGTGCTAATTTATCACCTTTAAAAATCCCCATTCCATCGACTTTAATAGTTCCTTGAGAATCTACTGTAAGATTCGGAAAGGACATATCAATTCCACTGCCAAAATACTGGTCAAACATGACATGGAGGTCTGATTCAGGAATACCTTCATTTTCAATACTTTTATCAATCAAATTCATCAAAAATAGCGGACGCTCATTTAAGGTTTTATTTAGTATTTGATCAGGTGATCCATCTGTAATGACCATTCTGGTAATGCCGATCTTTTGATCTTTACAGATGGTGTCCAATACCTCTGCTAAACCTCTTCTACTTAGATTATCTCCAAATATAATTAACCTTACTTGACCTATTTCAAAAGGAAATTGAGACTTATGGCCAAGTTCTTCATGCAGACTAGATGTATTTTCAGCAACAGCTGTCATTAAAGTAGATCTATCACTTTCGGCATAATTTGGATAAACAACACTTGCTTTTAACATCTTTCCTTCTTCATCATAGCCTACATTATGCATCAAAGAGACTTCATTGATAATATTGTGAGGTACACATCCTGCCAGGATTAGAGATATAACAACAAAACCAATAGTAATAAATACGTTATTCGTCATTAATATCATCCTTCTTTTTGTTTCTCTCTTTAGGGGAATATTTCATTTTATCTTTAGGTCTCAAATAATCTGGCCTTTTGTTTAATTTATTATAAGGTGGTCTTATAATACTATCTGTTAAATTATTGTGGCGAAACGGATAAAAAGGAACCATGTAAGGAGTATCAAACGATTTTAGATTGAACAAATGACATAGTAACGCTGCAAAACCTATCATAATACCTAACCCGCCTAGTAATGATGACAATATGATAAAGGGAAATCTTAATATTCTAATGGTATTGGACATAACGGTAGTTGGTGTAGTGAATGAAGCTAAGGCTGATAAAGCGACAATAATTAATAAAATATTACTTGTCAGTGCTGCAGCAACTGCTGCCTGTCCAATGACAATACCTCCAACAATTCCCAATGTTTGTCCTACCTTGGTGGGCAACCTGGCTCCTGCCTCTCTTAATAATTCAATTGTCATTTCTAAAAAAAGAACTTCCAGTAACGGCGGAAATGGAACGTTTGCTCTAGACTCTATTAGAGGACCTAGTAAATCCGCGGGTATAACCTCATAATGAAACGTCACAACCGCAACATAAATTGAGGAAGAAAAGATTGAAAAGATGATCGCAAGTATTCGTGTAAAACGAAAGAAAGACCCAATAATCCAGTTATAATAATAATCTTCAGATGAGAGAAAAAAATCGAATATGGTAGAAGGCCCGGATATTGCGTATGGTGAACCATCACTAAATATAACTACTTGGCCCGAAGTGATTGTATAAGAAATTCTATCTAGCCTCTCTGAAGAAAAGTAAAGTGGAAAAGGAGTATGAGAATTATCTTTAATTAGTTGGATTAAAGCAGAAGTATCCCATATAATATCAAAATCTATTTCAGAGAGCCTTTTTTTTACGGATTCTATATGTTCTTCATTTGTAATACCATCTAAATAAACAATGGTAACTCTTGTTTTTGACAGTGTGCCTAGCACGATCTCTTCAGTCGTTAATAAAGGTGATTTTAACTTAGAGCGAAGTAAAAGAATATTAGTATCAAGACTTTCAACAAACCCTATTTTTGGACCTATAACATTAAACTCATTCTCAGTTTCATTAGATTCTCTAATCCCTTTAGATAAATTGTTTGCGTTTACTAAAAGACAATCTTCAGAGGTATTTTCAAATTTAATTAGGACATAACCTTGATGAATTTTCTCTTCGATTTCTTTTGCATCCAGAGTTCTAATGACATCTTCAAGAGGAAGCTTGTTTATAAATTGTTGAATATCTAGAGTTTGGTCTTTGTTTTTTTCATATTCATTAATATATGGAAGAAACACACGTTCCATCGTCTTGTGATCAATAAGTGTAGTGAAATATAAAATAAATATCTGGATTCCTGAAATGTTTTTTTTAATCTCTTTAAAATCAGATGATTTTTTAGCTCTTTTCACTATTTCTGCAAGTGTTTGATATTCTGTAGGGCTCTGATTATTTTTTTTCTTAAACATAAACAAATGTACTCCTTACTATGCAGTCAATACTTATTATCTTTATTAACAAAAATTGTATTCACTTATCATTTTTATTTTTGTTGTAGGACAAGTGAATAGATGGAAACTTTTAAAAAAAATCTCGAAAAAGATTTTTGGACTTATTCGAGATTAAACATTATTAATTAACTTTTTAAAGAATAATAGAGTATCATTACGC
This sequence comes from Metabacillus sp. KUDC1714, assembly GCF_014217835.1. Taxonomy (NCBI): domain Bacteria; kingdom Bacillati; phylum Bacillota; class Bacilli; order Caryophanales; family Bacillaceae; genus Metabacillus; species Metabacillus elymi. The sequence goes on along the minus strand of NZ_CP055263.1, from coordinate 5,441,325 downwards.
AACTTTATAGGAATCATGAGTGTTTAATCCTTATTTAGTTCAGACTAAAGTTTTAGAGTGTAAGTAAACTCTCACTTTACTTCAGCTTCTAACAATAGATGTTGATTAAACAGGGAGAGTGGCAAAGGGGGGAACTGTTTAGCTTTCGGGAACGACTCCTAAAGGTGCTTACATTCTACCCCGGCTACCGTATCATAAGAACAAGGAGACAATGAGAATTTCTTGTAATTATCAATAGACAATTGAAAGGTACGTTCCATGGAACTAAGAAAAAACCTCTCTAATTCCTCTTAATTAAGGAATCTCACGAGAGGTTTGTTTTATATGTTGCTCTTCGAAAAATAGTTCCGAGTATCTTCACGTACTTGTTTGGATAAGTCACGATCAAGCTCTTCATTTAACCATGCAAGTGTTTTACTTCGCAAAAAATCACACATTTTTTCTTCCGCAGAGAGCATAACTAAATTGATGGTACAAGAGGAGGGGGCTGTACAACAGTTTTCTCTATACAAATACCCATTATCTTTTATATTTTTACATTGAAAAATAGGCTTAGAACCTTCAACTGCTTTAACTACATCCCAAAAGGAGATATCTTCTGGGGACTTAGATAATCGATATCCACCCTTTACACCAGGGACAGAACTTACAATACCAGCCTTAGATAGTTTACCAAATACTTTTGAAAGAAATGTCTCAGAAAGCCCTTGAAATTCTGCCAGGTCCTTTATCCCGATACTTTCATTCGAAGGAACATCAATTAAATAAACCAGACAATGTAATGCATATTCAACGCCGACACTATACTGCATATAAACTCACCTACTTTTGATTTTAAAGCTTTTCAAATTGTATGTTAGGAGTATTTAGAGTGTTAGTCAAATAAAACTAATTTTTTTTGGTAAATTTTATTCATTTGACAAAAATAATGATAGCCTTTATATTATAGACACAGTTAATCGACGATTAACTTAGTCGTTAATTGTAACCTGAAATTCATTTAAAGGAGAAATGCAAATGAACAAAACACTTATCATAAATGCACATCCTAAAGTAGATGATACATCTTCAATGAGCTTGCAGGTTTTTAACCACTTTTTAAAAGCTTATAAAGAATTAATTCCTGATAACGAAAATATTGAACAGATCAACTTGTACTGTGATGAAGTGCCTATGGTTGATAAAATGGTCTTAAGTGCATGGGAAAAGCAACGAAAAGAACAGGAGCTAACTAAACAAGAGCAAAAAGTAACGGAGCGTATGTCTGAAATCTTACAACAATTTAAAAGTGCAAATACGTATATCATCGTTTTACCTTTGCATAATTTTAATATTCCATCAAAATTAAAAGATTATATGGACAATATCATGATCGCACGTGAAACTTTTAAATACACTGAAAATGGGTCAGTGGGACTGCTTAACGACGGAAGAAGAATGCTTGTCATACAAGCAAGTGGATCAATCTATACAAATGATGATTGGTATACAAAAGTTGAATTCTCTCACAAATACCTGAAGTCAATGTTCAATTTCCTTGGGATTGAAGATTATCAAATCATTAGGGCACAAGGAACAGCATTACTAGAACCAAATGATGTATTACAAAAAGCATACAAAGAAGCTGAAGAAACTGCTTCAAGATTAGCTGCAAAAGAAAAAATATATGCGATGACTCTAGGCGAGAATTAAAGTGCTATCTAAAATTTCATTATTTATTGAATAGACTTTTTAAGGAGGTAATTATATTGGAACAACGAATTAATTATTACAATGTAGCTCCAGAAGCAATTAATATAATGATGCAAATGGAGAAGTATACGAAAACTACAGGTATAGACCGTAAACTTCGTGAGCTTATTAAAATTCTTGCATCTCAAATTAACGGCTGTGCATTTTGTTTGAATATGCATACAGTAGATGCTAGGAAATTGGGAGAAACGGAACAACGTTTATATTGTATTAGTGCTTGGAGAGAGTGCACATTTTACACAGATGCAGAAAAAGTAGCTTTAGAGTTAACTGAACATGTGACATTGATACCGAATAAACGTGTACCTGATGAATTATATAATCGCATACGTAAACACTACAGCGAAAAAGAATATGTGGACCTTGTTCTCATAATCAATCAAATCAACAGCTGGAATAGAATTTCTATTTCAATGGGGAATATAGCAACTGAAAAATAATGATCCTCAACGAACATAATCTAGTGTTTGTTTCAGATTTTAAGACAAAAGCTATTCAAATGAACCAGTTTTGTTGAGGTAAAAAAATAATTTCATTAGAGGACTTTAACTATCAACTTACCTATTAGTAAGTTGATAGTAGGAATAAATCATAGATTTAGCAATAAAGTTAGTACAACAAGAACGTAGGATTCTAACTAAGGTAAGTATTTTTTTAGAGGTTAACTTACCTACTAGTAAGTAAATGTTAAGATAAATTAAAAGTATGAATGTTTAATCGAAGATAGGGTGATGTAATGATTGTAAAAAAATCGATTATTTTGCTTCTTAGTGTAACATTATCCGCGTGTATGAATTTTTCATTACCTGAAGGAATCTCTTTTAGAGGAGAATATGAGGGACAGGATAATAAACAATCTGGACAAAAAAACGATATAGAACAAAATGAAGAGCAAATTGATAAAGACTTATTATTGGATTCACAATATTTTAATGTTGTGAAAGAGGCAAATGGTAATAAAATGATTGAAAATCCAGCCAATATACTTGCTATGGTAAATAAAGAGTACAGCTTGCCGGAATCATATGAACCTGCGAACTTAGTTGTTCCTAATGTAGAGTTTTCTTTTGGCGACGCAGATGTACCTCAGCGTTATTTGAGAGAAGAGGCAGCAAGGGCATTAGAGGAATTATTTGTCCATGCTGAACAAGATGGGATTGAATTGATTGCTGTATCAGGATTTAGGTCGTATTCAAGGCAGCAGGAAATATTTAATGTTGAAAAAGAAACTAAGGGGGAAGAAAAGGCGCTGCAGGCTGTGGCTTTACCAGGGAAAAGTGAGCATCAAACCGGCTTGGCAATGGATGTAACGAGCAGAAGTGTTGGAATAAAAGAAGAATTCGGTGAAACAAAAGAGGGAAAATGGGTGAAAGAAAATGCTCATATAGCAGGCTTTATTATCCGTTATCCTAAAGGGAAAGAATCAATTACCGGTTATCAATATGAACCATGGCATTTACGTTATGTTGGAAAGGAACAGGCATCTGTCATTTATGAGAATGAGCTTACATTAGAAGAATATTTCCAAAAGGTGAAAAAGATTTAATTTGGTGATAATCATGAATGTCAAAATGGATACCCTATAAAAGAATTTGAATATTCTTTTCATCAGGTTTAATCCAAGTGGTCACTAGTATAGCTAAAGTATAAAAAAATCAATTATTAAAGGGGCGTTCCAAAATGATTAAGATGGAAAAGAAATTGTACACGGCTACTGTAAATGTTCAAGGCGGAAGAGAAGGGAAAGCTGCTTCTAGTGATGGAAATCTTAACGTGGACTTAAGATATCCCAAAGAATTAGGTGGTAACGGAGCTGGAACCAATCCAGAGCAATTGTTTGCTGCAGGGTTTGCCGCATGCTTCGAAGGTGCGATGGGTACGGTTCTTAGAAAAAAGAAGATTAATGCAGAAGGTATAACGATTGCTTCTCATGTGACGCTCGGCAAGGATTCGGACGACGGCTATGTGCTAGCAATTACTATGGACATCACGATTAAAGGCGTAGAAACTAGCGTGGCTGAGGAAATCGTTGCGGAAGCACATAAGGTTTGCCCATATGCCAAAGCAACCCGTGGCAATATCGAAGTAATATCGAACGTTGTTGGTTAATCAGAACATAGTTGATATCGTCAGCAACTTACCAATAAGAAGTAAAACGCAAAATAGTTGACTATGCAGGAAGGATTCAGCTCCTTTGCACATGATGACACGATTGTGATTATGGAATGCTTGTCGGGTATGCATCGGTTATAACTTCTGCCTTGCAGCTCCGTTGGGATCGCCAACACAGTCGTGTTTGTCATTACAAATAAAAAACGATTTAGCGGGTGATTAAAGGTCGAGCAGAAGTACAACAATTCTGAAGAGAGATATTTTATTTAATATTCGACTTAGGACCTTTTACCTTGACACTTACCTATTAGTAAGTTAATGTAAATACATGGAAAACAGAAAAAAACAAATTGTAGACTTAGCAATAAAGTTGATCCAACAAAAAGGGTATGTAGCCTTCAGCTATGATGACATCTCTAAACAACTTGGCGTGACCAAAGCAAGTATTCACTATCACTTTGAGAAAAAGGAGGATTTAGGAGTTGCAGTTACCGAACGTCTTTCAAAGAGCCTTCAAAACTCTTTATTGTTAATTAGAAATTCGTCGGATTCTGCTGAAGAGAAACTTAAACAATTCATTCAGCAACGAGCAAAAAGGTTCGAGTGTACTGAAATTTGTCCAATCTCTTCGTTGCAAACGGATTTTGAATCTTTGCCAAATACTATACAAGAAAAGATTGAGGAAGTAAGCAGATTGGAACTCACAATAATGAAAGAAATAGTTTCTGATGCACAAACTGAAAAAATCATAAATGGTTCTGAAAACGTTCAATCGTTAGCGATAACGATATTATCAAGTATTAAAGGAGCACTATTATACAGACGTGTTCTAGGAGACGATGTATTAGTGGAAGTACAGAACCAGATAAACCGTTTCTTAAGAAATCCGTAGGAACGGTTTTTTTGAATAATAAACTTACCTTCTAGTAAGTAAGAGTGATTTCTTGAAAAAATATTATAAGTATCTACTCACTTATAATAAATTTTTTTGGAGAATTAATAATAGAAAGTTGGGATTATAGTAATGAAAAGAATGCTATTGGTTTCTCTTTTGATGTCGAGTGGGGCTACCTTTATTACTCCATTATTTCCTTTGTATAGTGAGTCTTTTCAATTGAACAGTTTGCAGATTTCGATTTTGTTTGCCATTTATGCTGCTTTCCTTTTGCCAACTTTGCTTGTCACTGGAGACAAAAGTAGCACATGGGGATTGAAAAGTGTTGTTCGCAGTAGCATATGGATATCCATCATATCTACCTTGTTTTTCCTGGGAAGCATAGATACCTGGATGCTCTATGTCGCCCGGTTATTGGAAGGAATCGCTTACGGAGCCTTTACAGGTACAGCTGTTGCATTTCTAATGAAGCAAACTCATCCAAATAAAGTGAGCACAGCTCTAAAGTTATCAGGAGTCACAATCCTCGTTGGTTTTGGTCTCGGACCAGCTATCTCAGGTTTAATATTGCAATATTTACATTTTCAACCACTTCGGTTACCATTTTGGATTCTGCTCATCCTGCTCATCATTTCGCTCATCATTTTGGAAACGATTCCAAAAGATGTTGTTTCCCTTGAGCAAATACGAGTAAAAACGAAGATATCACTTGGTGTACCGAACAATATTCGTTCTCATTTTTGGTCAATGGTCGGTTTGCCTATCTTCACTGTTTTCACAATTCAAGGAATAGCGTTTTCCCTTATTCCTACTTTCGTCAAAAATGTCATTCACTCGTCTAACCTCTCCTTATCTGGATTGATCATTTTCGTGCTTCTCAGTGGGGCGGCTTTTGCTCAATTCATACCTTGGCCTAGTCATCCGGTTACACGTATCCGATTCGGCATCTTGCTTCTTGCAATAGGGTCATGGGTTATTGTTTCTTCTGGTTTAACATCAAGTTTGCTATTACTCTGGACAGGCATTTTCATCCAGGCGATCGGAGGCGGATGGACTTTTCAAATTTCGTTACGATTTGCCAGTCAGTTACCAGAACCAGAAGCACGGCCACGAGTCATTTCGGCTTTTTATTTGTGCGCGTACTCTGGATTTATCATTCCGGTTATTGGAGTCGGAGCACTTACTCAATTTTTAAAGTTTAACACTTCGCTGATCGTGTTGAACTTGTTTGCTGCTCAAATCGTTATCTACGTGTTAATTTATTCAGTCAAATTTAATCGTTATTATTCTAAAGTTACATCACAATAATCACCATTTAAACTTAATACCATTTTCTGATTGTTACCATCTCTAAAGTATGTGCCGAGAAGTTACCATTTCTTGATTAGCACCTGCCGCCACCATATCTATTTATGTGACCAATTAGACACAGGCGGTTCATTAAACCAATTTTTCCTTATTAATAACTTCAGCCCTTTTTCTGAGTAGTCTTCAACCATCTTGATTAGCTTCTTTAAAGAATCTATATGATCCTTTTTATAACTGGATACCACTGCATTTTGTAGATTGCTTATACTTACTGGATTTAGGAGCATTATTAAGTTTGCAATAAATTTATCTGAAAAAGGTGATTCCATTACTTTATTAACGTGAGCCTCTAGTCCAGTTGTAGTTGGAATTCCATTTTCTCTATAGATATCGGATAAAAAGGCTGATTGATAAAATGCTAACTTTTTCCCTTCTAGTATAAATTTTTTTGTGTCCATATCCTCTACGACTTCAGAAAAACCGATACAAAGAGCAACTCCAACATTGTTACATTGAAGGGAACCGAACATATTTGCCAATTCTACCGCATTTAGTGGTCGTTGCTGAGTTGATGCAACTTTGAATAGCTTCCCATCCCTTTCAGCTGCTTTTTTGTAAGAGAAGGAATTATCTTGTAATAAATCTTTATCATTAAGCAATTTTAATAAAGAAAAATCTAATTGAATAACATCATTGAGTAGTTTTTTATAAAAATTTTTCACTTTAAAATCTGTTAATTCAACATATTGAAGAGTAAGTGCTTGCAATCCATTACTCGTTAAATGCTTTAAGATTTCTATAATTAAATGATCTGAAAATAGCTTTGTTGTTGAACTATTTATATCATCTTCCCTGAAGAACGGTGTATCTTTATAACCTTCCTCAGACAATAATTGAGTAGCCTCTTGTTCTTGATATGTAGAGATTTCATATATTTCATTTAAAATATTCCTTAAATCAGGATCCTCAGAAGTTTGACTAAGATATTTTAATAATAAATTGATCATGTTTGAACTTGATTGTAAGTACCAAAGGGAACCTAATTCATTTACGTTCATTTTATACCCCCTAAAGATCCAATTTCTTTTTTTAGTTTGTCAATAAAATTCTTAAATATTCATGATCGGATTGAACTTAAAAAAGGAACAACATTTTATATCCGACCAAATTGATGTTGGTAATATAATGATTCAATAATATTGAAGTGAATATCTAAAACGATCTTACTTTTAAGGGAAAGCGAGTTATTTTGTAGGGTGCGAACAGTTTAATGTGGGGCACAGTTCAAAGTGAGAGCTTCTTTTTTATTTTAATACGTCGACCCTGATGGTATCACTATTTACAAAGCGGTGGTGAATTCAATAACTTTTGGCATTATCTTATGCATGTCATTCCGAGGTTTGAAGGACAACCAAAATTTTAGAAACAAAAGCTATTTTGAAAAAATTGATTGAAGAGGTATTTTGAGCTAAACAAAATGAGTAGAATACAAATTTTTTAATAGCTTAATAAGAAAGTGTAATGCACACAGTATTTTACCGTCACAAAATATTTACAATTTTTATGTCAATTATGCGCTACTCTCTTTTCGTTTCTTCCTATATATACAGTGAGAAGAATTTTTTAAAAGAAAGGGCAGTGATTAAGATGGCAAAATATCGAATTGTGCGTACTGATTTTTGGAAGAATCCGGTTGTTTTAGAAGAGATGACCCCGGAGGATAGGTATTTTTACCTTTATCTTCTAACGAATCCTAATACAACTCAAATTGGAATCTATCAAATAACGAAGAAACAAATGGCTTTCGATTTGGGGTATTCGATTGAGAGTGTTCAGTCTCTAATGGAACGATTTGCCCGGCATCACAAATTGATTCGTTACAATCCTGAAACAAGAGAATTAGCCATTAAAAACTGGGGAAAAGATAACCTCTGTAAAGGGGGAAAACCGGTTATGGATTGTATTTTTTCGGAATTAAAAGAGGTTGAGGATACCTCGCTTATTCCATATGTTTTGGAATCCATTCAAAAACAGGAGATTCGTAGTCTATATGAATCTTTTTATGAGCCTGAAAGATTGTCCTCTGACAAGGAAATGAAAGATCGAAATGAACAGGATACATATGCAGATAAGGATGAAGATATTAACGATACGTCTGTGTCTCGTTATACGATACGGGGACAAAAAGAAAAAGAAAAAGAAAAAGAAAAACAACAACAAAAAGCTTTTAACCCAAATATAGAGAATAATCCATACATAGAGGATCAAACACAAAATCAAAAAACAAACGATGTGAAAGAAAGCGTTGAGTTTTGGGACAACGATGGATTTGGTTTTTCAAGCGTGAATGCTAAAAAGCAGCTGTTATCTTGGTTAAATGATTCTAGCTTTTTACAGCCGAAAAATGTGATCTTAAAAGCAATGACAATTGTCTGTGCTAATAACAAGCGGAAGCAGAACTATATGGTGGGTATCTTAAAAAACCGGGAAAATGAATCTTTACTGACCGTTGATGAAATTGACTCTTATCAAGAGAACCATAAGCCTGACCCAAAGTATAGGCAAACAACTGAATCGGTCTGCGAAGGTGAATAAATATAACGAGGTAAAGATTGATAAATTTCTCATTCATGTACCAAGAGCTTCAAACTACAGTCAATTAGATCCTGTTTACAGGGATCAATTTAAAGTGGTCTCACCTGACAGTGAGATTTTATTGGAGGACTGTATTTGGAGCGGTTAATTTTGTAGTTTGAGCAGGGGGTGGAAATCGTTGAGGATGCAATTTCTAGAGTTTGGGCTGATAGCCAAGTTTCCAAAACCAGCTTCAAGCAATAAGTTACTTGTATAAGCCGAAAGGAGTGAGAAAGTGGGTAGACGAATAAAACATACTTCACGTGACGTGGAGGAGTTAGCGAGGCTCATGACAGCGGAAGCAATCGGTGAGGGAGCCCAAGGGATGAGCATGGTGGGAACGGTTGTGGCCAATCGGGTCGAGGCTGACTGTGCTCCTGACTTTAAAGGGTTGCGCAATATCAGACATGCGATTTATCAAACTATACCTGGAACTGGAATTCCTCACTTCGAACCCGTCTTAAATGGAACATTGTATACACAACGTCCGAACGAAGCTGACCTCCAGAGGGCTAGGGATTTGTTACATGGTCATAGGGAACCTCGGTCCAGAATGAGTTTGTGGTTTTTTAACCCCAGTCCGGGGAAAAAATACCGAGCTGCTTGTACCGCCACGATGCCAAGATCCCCTATGACGAAGTTCGATTTTGCGCACAAGAATCATTGCTTCTATGTCGCGGTACCGGGCTACTGCCCAGAGTTTTATAGATAAATTAAAAAGGAGTTAATCTTCTCATGACTTGTGGAGACTATAATTATTATCCAATGAATTATTATCCTGGTTTTTATCCACCTTCCATGACGCGGGCAAGTAGCCCACAACAACCTGGCGGCTTCCCGGCGACTATGCCATCGGGGCCCTCGTTTGCCGCTCCAGTGGTCCCAATAGGGACTGGGCAGCAACTTCTGGCAGGCGTGATGGAAGAATCATTTATCGAAAATATCCTACGCTTCAACAAAGGTAAGGTCGGTACATTCTACTTTACTTACCAAGGTAACAACAAATGGAATGCAATGGTTTACCGAGGGCGCGTAGAAACGGCTGGTCGTGACCACATCATCATCAGCGACCCGTCCAGCGGCAAACGCTTCCTACTGATGATGGCAAATCTCGACTGGGTAGAATTCGATGAACAAATTAACTACCCTCAGGCAGAAATTAATCCGGAAGTCCAGGCGTCCATGACGACATCGGAGTGAGTTTGTAGAACGCTAAAACCCGCTTATTTCATTTTGGGAAAATGAAATAAGCGGGTTTTTAGTTTTAACTACATTTAAAATTGAAATTCGGCTTCTTTTATTTTCACACATTGGACTTGCTTTCCAGATTTCTATTTCCTGCTCGAATTGTTGATGTTCTTCGCTGTTTCCTCATACTTTTCCTAGACATTGTTTCTGAACCATTGTCATAACCTGTGTTTTCATTATTTTAGGCGTTGACTCACATATTCGACACATACAAGGAGTCTTCAAAGTAGCGGGCATGTGAATCTTGGTGGGTTTTAAGTTCATCACTTTCAATCATTCCTTTTTCAGGCATGTAGGGGGATTGGATCGACTTCATATTTTTAGAAGGAGGCTCATCACCCGCACTGCGGAATGCCAGCATCTCTCGCTGTAATCAACCTCATAGTACACCTAAATAGCAACAAAATTTGCGAAAACAACCATGACAAAAAAGGACAAAAAACTTACTTTAAATTCCGTTTCTCCATCACCTAAATGCACATTTGTTCAACCTGTCCATTATAGAAAAACAGTAAAAAGACTTCAATTTTAATGAGGTTCATAAATATTCACATACCTGCATAATAGCTAAATGTGATACACTATTTTCAGAAAAAATATAATTATACAACTATACCGTACTCGGGAAATATGTGGGGGATTCAGATGAATATAACATTATCAAATAGAATGCATTCTTTTCAACCATCAATTTTTAGTGAATTATCACAATATAAAAAGCAAAAAATTTCTGAAGGTGCCCCAATAATTGATTTAAGTATTGGAAGTCCAGATCTAGCACCTCCTTCTTTCATAACAAAGATATTAGCAGAAGAGGTACTTAAAGGCGATCAGTATGGCTATTCGTTAACAGGAACGAGCGAATTTAATCATGCAGTGTCAGCGTTTTATAAGAGAAACTATCAAGTGAATTTAACAGATCAAGAGGTATTATTGCTTATGGGGTCTCAAGATGGGCTAGTCCATTTTCCGATGGTAATTGCCAATCCTGGTGATGTCATTCTAGTGCCTGATCCTGGTTATACGGCATATGCTGCAGGAATTGCGATGGCAGGTGCGAAGCCTTATTTTATGCCGCTTAAAAAAGAAAATAAATTTTTGCCTGATCTTTCGATGATCCCTACTGAAATTGCTGAACAAGCTAAGATCATGATATTAAATTTTCCTGGAAATCCTGTTCCAGCCTTAGCTAGCAAGGAGTATTTTACTGAAGTTGTTGCTTTTGCGAAGAAGCATCATATTCTTGTGCTACATGACTTTGCCTACTCAGAGCTCTATTATGAAGGTAATAAGCCTGTTAGTTTTTTATCGATCGACGGTGCCAAAGACGTTGGTGTGGAAATGTCCTCGTTTTCTAAAAATTATAATATGGCGGGGAGTCGTATTGGTTTCTTAGCGGGGAATAAGCAAATTGTCCAAGCGATGAATCAGCTGAAGAGTAATTTAGATTATGGTGTTTTCTTACCTGTTCAAAAGGCTGCCATTTGTGCTTTAGAGGAAGGGGCAGAATTTTGTGAATCTAGCCGGAAAGTTTACCAAGAAAGAAGAGATATATTGGTGAGTGGGCTCAAAGAAATTGGCTGGGAAATCACCAAACCTGATGCTGGTATGTTTATATGGGCAGAAATTCCACCAGGGTTTACATCACTTGAATTTACCTATGCTCTAATCGATAAGGCAAATGTAGTTGTTACACCAGGTCATGCATTTGGTCCAAATGGTGAAGGATATGTAAGAATCGCATTGGTGAGTGATACTGAACAACTTAAGAAGGTTATTTCTTCTATTAAAGAAGCTAATATTTTTAAGGCTCTTTTCTAAGAGATTGATGATTTTAAAACGAAAACTGTTTTAGGTTGATTGGAACGGAAATCAACCACACCGCACTACTTGTAAGTAGCAACAAAGTTTGCCATAACAGCCATTTTTAAAAAGTAGACTCAGGTGGTCATAAGATTTTACACCAAAATACGACGAATATTGATAAATTTTACAAAAACATAACAATTTTCTTGAATTTGCTTTATGTAGCTACAGTAAACTCATATTATCTGAATATTTCTTAAATAGTTTTAAGGAGGATAATATGTTAAGAATTCAAAAAATGATTACTAAATCTATGTTGGCTGCTGCTACATGTGCTCTATTGCTTACCCCTGTTAATACAAGTGCAGCTGAGCCAATGACAAAATATCAAAGAGACACTGGACAAGCCCTTCATGTTGAGTTATTAGGTCGTTATACAAGTGGAGCCGAAATTGGAGAAGGTGGAACAGAGATTGTCGCTTATGATTCAGTGACACATCGTGCCTTTTCTGTTAATGGAGCTGCAAAGGCTCTTGATATTATTGATTTATCTGTCTTAAAAATTGGTGAACAGGAATTACCGCGAATAAAACAAATTACTTTAGCTGACTTAGGTGTTTCTGCATCAGATGTAACGAGTGTTGCGATCCACCCAGATGGTGAGTATATTGCTGTTGCTGCTCCAGCTGAAAACAAAGTTGATGTTGGACATGTTGTATTTATGACAACCGATGGTGATTACCTCTCACATGTTAGTGTTGGATCCTTACCAGATATGTTGACATTTACGTCTGATGGAACAAAGGTATTAGTTGCAAATGAAGGTGAACCGAATGGAGATTATTCTGTTAATCCAGAAGGAACTGTAAGTATAATTGATGTTTCGGCTGGTGCAGCATCAATAAATGACCAAGCTGTGAGTCAGGTTCCTTTTACGGATGAAATTATTGAAGCTGGAGTTAGAAAGGTTCATCCAGACAGTACATATTCGCAAGATTTAGAGCCTGAATATATCGTTGTTGATGAACAAAATCAGTATGCGTATGTTGCATTACAGGAAAATAATGCGATTGCTAAGCTTGATCTTGAAAATAAGAAATTTGTTACAGTCAAAAGCCTAGGTTATAAAGACTTTTCAGTAGGGAAAAACAAGCTTGATGCCTCGAACGATGATGACGAAATTAATATTACCAATTGGCCAGTATTATCAATGTATCAACCTGACGGGATGGCTTCATACACAGTAAATGGTCAATCTTATATTTTGTCAGCAAATGAAGGAGATGCTCAAGATTATGATGGATTTTCTGAAGAAGCAAGGGTGGCGGATTTAGTTGATTCATATGATTTAAATGCTGATTTATTTGAAGGCTATTCACAAGAGGAGCTTGATCAGTTAATTGCAGAAGGTTTATTTAATGATGAAAAACTAGGAAGATTAAACTCGACAACTTCAGCACCGATGAATCAAGAAGGAAACTATGAAGCGATATATGGCTTTGGTGCACGTTCCTTTTCGATTTGGAATGCCAATACACTAGAGCTTGCTTATGATAGTGGAGCTGATTTTGAAGAAATAACGAAGGAAGTCTATAAAGAAGAATATTTTAATACAAATAACGATGAGAATGGTTTTGATTCGCGCAGTGATGATAAAGGTCCAGAACCGGAAACTGTTACAGTAGGACAGGTCCAAGGTGGAGCTTATGCCTTTATTGGTTTGGAAAGAACAGGTGGGATTATGATTTATAATATCAGTAATCCAAATTCTCCTACGTTCAATCATTATTTTTCAAGTCGTGTTTTTAACGAAGATGAAGCTGTTATATCTGCAAGTGGAGACGTTGCACCTGAAGGATTAACATTTATTCCAGCTGATAAAAGTCCAACAGGTCAAAATATCTTACTAGCTGCTCATGAGATTTCAGGTACAATAGCAGCATACCAAATTGGTATTGAAGTTGATGCTCCTGTTGAAGAAGAAGATCCAACTGAAGAGGAAGAAAATCCAAAAAAACCAGTTGATGAAACACCAAACCCCGATGTAGAAGAACCGGAAGAAGATCTATATGATGAGGAATTACCCGATCAGAATGAAAATGACGTTGTGACTCCTGTTGAGAACAACCAGGACGAGGATAAAATCGAAAACGAGGAAACACAAAACTCTACAGAAGAAATTAGTGCTAATCAAACAAATGATACATCAATAGTACAAGGTGAAAAGTTACCTAATACTGCAACGATGAATAACACATTCTTGCTATTAGGATCTGTTTTAGTTGTTATTGGGTTTTTCTTATATAAACGTAAAAATAGAGTGGAGTAATAAACGAAATAGAGATTTTATCTCTTTGGATAAACTTCGGCTTAGAATGAAAAAGCTAACAACCTATTTGTTTGAGGTCGTTAGCTTTTTTTATCTAAATTGGACTTTTTCAGTGCTAACTCTTTTAAATTTGATTTTTTAAAATGCTAATAAACTGTTAGTTTTTTGTAAACAGGGGAATATAAAGGTAGATTGTGTATTAAATCATCACTCCAATGATTGTTGCTTTAAAAAGATTTAAGAAATATAAAAAGAAGAGACTTATTATGTAAGTGAAAATTACAAAGAGAGTAGCTTTATCAGCAGAAATTTTAAAAAAGAGAGGAATGAATAGTAGGATGAAAACAGTTACATTTTCAATAGGAGAAGGTAATCAAGAGAGCTACAATGAAATTGAGATCCTTCTTGCAAAAATGGACGGGATTGAAAGAGCGTTAATCGATTTGAATGATGGTGATCTTAAGGTTGAATTTAATGAAGAAATCACCGATACCACTCAAGTAAAACAAGCGATAGAAAGTCAAGGTTCTATAATAAAGGAAATCAAGGAATAACTTCTCGTTTTAGACATCTAATGGTGTCTTTTTTTTATGTAAATTATTTCAATCTAAAGATATTTAGCAGAATTGATATTGTACCTATAAATATCCTTATTTTAAAGCCGATATAAATAGTAGCATACTAAATGTTTCTTTTGAAAACTTTTACAAAATCTTAACAACTTAGGAGAAGAAAATGAATCAAAGAAAATTATCGATTAATAAAAGGGACAGTATATCAACGAAATTACTAGCTTTAATGAGTTTAATTATTATTATTACTGCTACAGTCATTGGGGGAGCTAGCTATTTTATAGCAAAAAAGTCATTGATTGAAGAAGGTAAATCAGAGTTGAAATATATTGTAGAAGGCTCTGTAGTAACTTTATCTGTATTAAATGATCAGGTTGAAAATAATGAAATAAGTATTGAAGATGCAAAAGAAAAAGCAAGAGAGCTACTAAGTGGACCGAGACTTTCTGGAGATGAGGGGTATGACTATAAAAAGTCATCTTTCTTATATAAAGAAGATGGTTATATCATTGGCTACGGGTCAGATTATTCAGCGCAAATTCATCCGTCAAATCCTATAGGGTCTATACCATCTGATACAACAAATCGTGAAAAGATGGTAAAGGGAGCTGGTGCAACATCCCCATCTGATCGTTATGTAGCGTATGAAGATAAAAATGATGAAACAGGTGAAATCAGAAATAAGATTGCATATATGACTCATTTTGAGCCATGGGACTTGTATGTTGGTATTGCAGTATACGAAGATGAATTCTATGGTGGCTTAATAGAATTAAAGTTTATAATCATGATAATAACAGCGATTATTACTGTTCTTAGTCTTTTCGTCTTCTTTGCATTAACGAAAAAGAAAATTAGATTACTTGTTGATGCTACGTCAGCTTCTATTGCTATTTCAAATGGGCAAATTAACAATTTAACATTACCTGAATCAAAGGATGAAATTGGACAATTAGGCTATGCGTATAATCGGATGACAGGGCAACTTAGAGATCTATTACAAAAGCTACAAAATACAAGTAGTCATTTATTAGACTCAGCATCTGATTTATCTGCTGTTTCTGAAGAAACTTCGGCAAGTAGTGAAGAAATTGGTCGAGCAATTTCTGAGATATCCCATGGTACACTTTCGCAAGCAAGCGAGTTAGAAGATACCAATCAAAGAGTAGAGCACTTAAATCAATCAATTAAAACGATGAATCATCAGAGTAGTGCAATTAAGGAAATGTCTTTGAATTCGGAAAAGGCTACACAACAAGGTAAAGCGATCGTTCAACAATTACTTCAATCAAACGAGGACTCATTAAAGGCTTCCGATGAAATTAGTGTTGGAATTACAAGTTTGTATAATAAAGTAAAAGATATTTCTAGAATAACAGCTACAATTGAAAGTATTGCATCTGAAACAAATCTTTTAGCACTAAATGCAAGTATTGAAGCAGCTAGAGCTGGAGAGCATGGAAAAGGTTTTGCGGTAGTTGCTAGTGAAGTTCGGAAACTAGCGGAACAATCAAACCTTGCTACAAAACAAATTCAAGGCATGATAAACGGTATCGAAAAAGAAACAGAAAAGACTGTTATAACAATGTCTGATACAACTGTGCATTCTCAACAGTTAAATCAAGCTGTTAAAGCAACTGAAAAAGAATTCAATCTTATATCCTCTTCAATTAGTCAAACAATTAAAGCGGTTGAATCGTTAAATTATGAATTATCACAAATAACAGATGAAAATAACAACATCACGATTGCTATTCGAAACGCATCAAGTGTTTCGCAGCAAACAGCAGCATCTGTTGAAGAAATTACTTCATCAATTGATGAACAAATAAGAGCCGTTTCCAATGTAGCTAGTTCCGCAGAACAATTAACAGAACTTAATCAGCAATTAGATGAACTTATTAAAAAATATACATTTTAATTGTATTTAAAAAAATAGTCAGATGAATCTTTCCTATAGTAAAATGTAAAATTAGTGGATTATCTTGAGAAAAGGCATCTTCAAAGGATGTCTTTTTTTAGAGGGAAATATAAAATGGAATGTTTTACATGTGTACTTTAATTGAAGGATTTTTTCAATAAATGTTTTTTTTTTAGTTTCTTGGACAAAAAAGTTTTAGATTGATTGGAGAGGAAGGTGCGAGAGTCCTGCGGGAGTAGCGGGACAGGTGAGACTCATGCAGGTGCTTGCGCCGAGGATGCTCACCGCCCGCCCCGCGGAAAGTGAGCATCCTCGAACGGAAATCAACCATCCCTTATACTTATATATAGCAACAAAGTTTGGCGAAAACACCTTAATGAATAAGGACTGCTAAAAACTCAAGAAACATACAATATTATACACATATAACATCAAAATTAATTTAAAATAATATTTTTATAGATTATTTTGAATCTTTTGTCGAAAAACAGTTGTTAACTAGTTCATAAAAGGTATAAAATAGGTTAATACAGTTAATTGAATTTTATAAATTATTTATTGGATGTAAAGTTATTATTTCGATAATAGCTACTTTTAAATTATTTTGAACTGGGAGAGTTAGCTATGACTAATAAAATTAATATCACATTAAGTGCAACCAAAAAGGAAAAACCTAACGCAGATCAATTAGAATTCGGACGTACGTTTACTGATCACATGTTTATTATGGATTATAGTGCAGCAAAAGGATGGTATGACCCGAGAATCGTTCCTTATGAACCAATTTCTTTAAGTCCTTCTACAATGGTATTTCACTATGGTCAAACTGTATTTGAAGGTTTGAAAGCATATCGCTCAAGTGAAGACAAAGTACTTTTGTTTAGACCTGATAAAAACATGCATAGATTAAACTTATCAAATGATCGACTTTGTATTCCACAAATTGATGAAGAATTTGTCATTGAAGCTTTAAAAGAATTAGTTTCAATTGATAAAGAGTGGATTCCAACTGCAGAAGGAACATCATTGTATATTCGACCTTTCATTATTCCAACAGAATATTACCTTGGAGTTGCACCATCTAAGTATTATCGTTTTATGATTATCCTTTCACCAGTAGGTTCTTATTATAAAGAAGGAATTCACCCAGTTAAAATATTTGTAGAAAATCAATATGTTCGTGCTGTGGATGGCGGAACAGGCAAAGCGAAAACGGGTGGAAACTATGCATCTAGCTTAAAAGCTCAGGAAGAAGCAGAAAAAAGAGGTTACTCTCAAGTTCTTTGGCTAGATGGTGTGGAGAAAAAATATATTGAAGAAGTTGGAAGTATGAATATTTTCTTCAAGATAAACGGTGAAGTCATAACACCATCATTAAATGGAAGTATACTTGAAGGTGTAACAAGAAATTCAATTCTTCATTTGTTAAAGCATTGGAATGTTCCTGTTTCAGAACGTAAGCTATCAATGGAAGATGTTTATAATGCGTATAAAGAAGGTCTTTTAGAGGAAGCGTTCGGTACTGGTACAGCAGCAGTTATTTCTCCAATCGGTGAACTATTCTATAATGAAGAAAATATCGTGCTTAACAATGGGGAAACTGGAGAACTTACTAAGAAGTTATATGATACGTTAACTGGAATTCAAACAGGTAATCATGAGGATGTCTTTAATTGGGTTGTTGAAGTAAACTAAGTTATAATTTCATAATGGTTCGGAGACCACAATAGGTGTGGTCTTCTTTTTTTATGCAAAAATAAGGAATTTTCATGAAACAAATAGCACACTTATATCGTCTAATATGGTAAATAAACCATAAGGATTTATTATCATATTTAAGGTTTTTTACCACAAATTTGTAGTAAAATAGTATTTATTAATCATAAATGTTGAAGGTAATTTTTAACAATAAGAAGGATATTTTGATCTGATAAGCAATATATATTATAGGGTTGTTAAATTGTCTTTTTAACGAATGGTGTTTTCAAGGTAAGGGGTGCTTATGAAATAAAGTGATTAATGGGGATTAAATTATTTTAAGTTTAGAGAAAGAATATCTTGCGGGAAAAGTGGGAGAGCGAATGTATAAAAAATATGTTTCTTCGATTGTACTTTTATTGTTGGTTACAGGGTGTAGTTCAAGTATGACAAGTGGTAATCAAAATGAGGAACCCTTGTCAGTAAGAAGTATGGCTACTAATACTTCTCAGTTAGTTGAAAAAGCGGTTGAATTATCAGTGGACTTAATTCATCCAACAACACAGGAAATCCTTTATTCATTTACACCAAAGTTAAATCCTAAACCTGAAGAATATGTGAAAGAATTGAATAAGCTTGCGGATGAGTTAGCAGGTAAATTAGACCAACCGATGATTCCTGCGAAATTAAGTAATGGTCAGCTTTCAAATGGGCAGAGTCGTGTGGTTCTTGATGAGGAAAAGCTTGTAGAATCGTTAAAAAATGTCCGTGCACTTGATAAAACAATTGCGTTACCAATTCAAGAAGAATTACCGAATGTTACGCAAGAAACCATAAAGGGGATTGATGAGGTTGTTATCGGTAGCTACAAGACAACTTTCAATGCAAATGTGTGGGGACGTACTGAAAACATTGCTTTATCAGCTAATACAATCAATCAAATTGTATTAGGCCCTGGAGATCGTTTTTATTTCAATTTAGTTGTTGGAGAGCGTACACCTGCACGTGGGTATCAAAAAGCGAAGGAAATTGTGAATAAAGAGTTTGTTGAAGGTATTGGTGGAGGGATATGCCAAACATCTTCTACTTTATATAATGCTGTTGCAGAAGCCGGTTTAGAAATTCTTGAACTACACTCACACTCATTATCGGTAGGCTATGTTCCTGCTGGTAGAGATGCAACAGTATCTTGGGGCGGTCCAGACTTTAAATTTATGAATAACAAGGATTACCCAGTTATGATTAAAACGATTGTGAACAAAAGCTCTGGATCTATTGAAGTACAAATATTAGCATCAAAGCAAGCTGCTGCAAAAATCTAAAAGAAAGGCTGGCAAAAACCGTAAAGGGTTTGTTGCCAGCCTTTTCATTTACTTCTAAAGCACTTGTGAATTTGTACTCAGTGTGACAACATGTGATCTTGGTAGAAGAGCTATAGGTTATAGATAAAACTCACTTTAAATTATTATTTTGTTTTTTTATCTAGATCATGATGTAGAACAGTACTAGGTATTTTTGGACAAGGAATCTGTCCTTTCGGGACAGGTTTTGTCACATACACAAAATCGCCAGTTCCATCCGGTGCACTTCCGGTTGCCCAAGGACCTTCTCCAGATTCCTCTCCTTCCGATAAATTCCAGAATTCATATGCTTCTGTCTGAGCTTCTTCTTCTGCTTCGCGAGGAAATGTTGCAGGAACGACAACTCCATTTTTCTCTTCTAGCTCCTCAATGGCAGCCATCCATTGGTATTGATGGTATCGGTCTCGTGCTAACATTTTGCGGAATGTTGCCCGGACGCCTTCATCCTTTGTCATGTGGTATAACCTTGCTACTTGAAGTCTTCCTTGAGACTCTGCATGAAGATTAGCGCGCATATCAGCTAATAAATTCCCACTAGCAACAATATACGAGCCATTCCAAGGTACGCCATTTGAGTTGGTAGGCATTCCGCCAAGACCGCTCACGAGTAGATGCTGGGGATCAATACCACCCATTATTGCTGCTGTAGCTGGGTCTTTTGCGGCTTTTGCTTGATCCTCAGGCGAAGCACCATCTAGCAACTGACTTATAAGCGAACAAAGCATTTCTACATGGCCAATTTCCTCTGTGCCAATATCCATCAGCATGTCCTTATATTTTTCTTCTCCGCGACAGTTGAAGCCTTGAAACAGATATTGCATCATGACTGTCATTTCACCAAACTGCCCACCTAATACTTCCTGAACTCGACGGGCGAGCATGGGATCTGGGCGTTCTACCTTTACTTCATATTGTAATTCTTTTTGGTGACGAAACATATGATTGAATCCTCCTTTAGTAGATTAAGTAAATATCAATTTTTACTGCTTTTGAACATCCGTATTCTATTACCCGACTAAATTGATATAAAACAAGTTAAAAGAATATAAGACATAGGGACTATATGTTTGCGAATTGTTGATAAAGCTTTGGTTAAGCTTAAAAAATAAAGTTGAATGCTTAATCGTTTATGAAATAGGGTAAGGGATCTCTATTAAACATAATGGAGGGTGTATTGACATGAAAACGACATCTACATATTTACTAGAAAAAGAGGATATGGTTAATCAAAATATAGTTCCAAATTGGGTTGTAGAAGAATATAACACATTTCATAACACAGTAACTGATCAAACATTTCCTTGTTATTTTGGCATGACTGCTGAGAAGAAAGGTGAATTACGCTATTCGTTTATTCACCATGAGGATTGGTCAAATCTACCTCGAGCAATTGAAGAGTTTATTAAATTATTTGATGCACCAAAACTTACACGACACGGTTTATTTGTGTTTGTTGAACCTGAAAAAGAAGAGAGGACATTAGAGTATTATCGTGATTATTTTTGGAATATATTAAAATACCTACATAAAACAGATGATCAACCATGGCCTGTGAACATTCCTCAAGATCCTGATCACCATTTATGGGCATTTTCATTTGCTAATGAGCCTTTCTTTGTGTTTGGAAATGCCCCAGCATATAAACAAAGAAAAACGAGAGATTTAGGAAACTGTCTTGTTCTTGGTTTTCAACCGAGAAGAATCTTTGAAGGGCTAGAAGGAACTTCAAAAGGTGGCGTAATGTCTAGAGAAAAGGTAAGAGAACGTGTTGAAAAGTGGGATCAGCTACCAAAACATCCTAATATTAGTCACTATGGGGATCCTGAGCATAGAGAGTGGAAGCAATATTTTATTGGAGATGATGTAAAGCCAATAGAGGGGAAGTGCCCGTTTCATCATAAATAAATCTAGCGAAATTATAAGGTTTTGTCCCATTTCCTTTTGATTTGTAGTAGGATAAAAGATAATGCTCAAAAAGAAGGGGAATGCGCAAATGTCTTATAAAATGATAGTGTTAGATTTAGATGATACATTATTACGTGATGACCATACTATTTCAGAACGTACAAAACAAGCCCTTATGGCAGCGCAGGAGATAGGTGTGAAGGTCGTTTTGGCATCTGGACGCCCAACATTCGGTATGAAGCATATTGCTGAAGAACTTTCCTTAGCGAAATACGGTAGTTTTATTCTCTCTTTCAATGGTGGGAAAATATTAAACTGTCAAACATTTGAAGAAATTTTCAGTAGCACGTTAACACCGAAAGCTGTTCATACCCTTTATGAAATTAGTCGCCGTGAAGGTGTTTATATCCATACCTATGTAGGTGATGAAATCATTACTGAAGAAGCAAATCCATATACAACAATAGAATCAGATCTGACAGGTTTACCAATTAATGTTGTTGGAAAATTTACAGATGCTGTATCAGAGCCAGTTGTTAAAGTATTGATGGTGGATGCTCCTGAAAAGTTAAAAGTGGTCGAATCAAAACTTCAAGCTGAATTAGATGAAGAATTCAGTGTGATGCGTTCAAAGCCTTTCTTTTTAGAATTTACCGAAAAAGGTGTGACGAAGGGAACAAGCTTAAATCAATTAATCCAGGTTTTCGGTATAAACCGTGATGAAGTGATTGCAATTGGTGATAGCTACAATGATTTGGCGATGATTGAATTCGCAGGTCTTGGGGTGGCAATGGGAAATGCTCCAGACGACATTAAAGAAATTGCTAATTTTGTTACAGATACAAATATGAATGATGGCGTGGCAAAAGTTGTAGAAGAGTTTGTTCTAAGTAAAATAGTCTCAGTTTAAGTAATAGAAGTCGATCTTATTAAACAATAAGGTCGGCTTCGTTTTTTGTGTTCATTTTCATTTCTAGAGATTGCTTTCACTCTATTGAATGATAATCTCTCTTTTATCATCTTTCGGCATTCGGCTTTTATATACGATTAGATAAATGATATAGTGTTAGTATAAAAAAATAATAAAACTAACATTTTTAATGGTTAACAATATAGAGGTGTAAAGATGGGGAAGAAAGTTACTATTCAGCAAATTGCCGATTATCTTGGAGTTTCTAAATATGTTGTTTCAAGAGCATTAGCTGGAAAAAGTGGTGTTAAGGAAGAAACAAGAGAAAAGGTGCTAAATACAGCAAAACAGTTAGGATACAAAACTGAAGATATTATCTTTCCAACAGAGACTAATACGGTAAATAATATTCAACATGATAGATCTGCTCAAAAGAATGTCCTTGTGGTTTTGCCAAGAAGTTATTATCAAGATTCAGTCTATTGGGGGAAAATCATAGATGGGATCTCTCTCGAATTGAATGATCTTTCACGTGGCATGGTTATTATGACAGAAACAGATAATTTTACTACTGTCATTAACCCTCAAGGTTTTATCGGTATTATCTGCGTAGGTAAACTATCAACAACAATCCTTTTAGAATTTAAAAAGTGGAAAATCCCAGTTGTATTAATTGATTCGGAAGAGCCGTTGTTTACGACAGATACAATTTTTGCAAATAATTATGATAGTAGCTATCTATTAACAAATTATTTAATAGGATTAGGTCATAAAAAAATGCAGTTCATTGGTAATTATCATTTTTCACGAAGCTTTTATGATCGCTGGCTTGGTTTTCGAAGTGCATTAGAACTTCATAACATAACAGAACAATCTAATGAACAAGTTACCTTACATAATGGACTTGAGTTTGAGGACATGTATGCAAATATTAAGGCTTGGATTGAAAAAGAAGTAGAGGATGGAAATGAACTTCCTACAGCATTCGTTTGTGCAAATGATTTGATCGCCCTTTATGTTATCGACTTATTAAAGGCACTAAGTTTCAATATCCCAGAAGATATCTCTGTTACAGGATTTGATAATTTAGAAAACTCCTATCTTAGATCGCCTACCCTTACAACAATCCATGTCCCAAAGGAGCAGCTTGGAAGAAGAGCAGTCAAATCTTTATCTAACAAAATTAAAAACGGCAAAGATCAGCATGAAAAAGTCCTTCTTACTTGTGAAATGATCGTTAGAGAATCGACAGCGAAACCAAAAGAAAATAGTGTCTAATAAAGTATCTGGTTCCATTTAGATGTGTGAAACCTACATAAAAAATAGTAGAAACAAAGAATTTATAAGGCGTGGCCTTCAGTTTCTCACAGTATTGTTCCGGGCACAGGGAATGTGGATCTGTACGACCGGGTGAATTTAATCCCTTTTGACAAGCTTGAATCCTTCTTTAAAGAAAATCTGAAGAAAAAATAAAGCTAGTGTTGGAAGATCGTTGAGAGCTTCGCATGCCAATAGTACTTTGAGTGAGACCGCAGAGTGAATCCCGTATATCTATTCGGGATTCACTCTTTTTTGTCTGAATAGAAATTCCATACGCTATGTAAAATATTTGACGTTATTTCAGGAAGTTTTTCTCCGTTGCTCGGAGCCCTTGCTGGTGAAGGCATGCTTAAAGCGGTGTTAACTATTTTGACTATGACTGGTCTCTTGTCAGCCAAAGGTGGAACCTTCTTTATTTTATCTGCAGCTGGAAACGCGGTCTTTTCCTTCTTCCCCGAAAGATATGCAAAAGTAATTTTGAATCTGTACAAAAACAAGGTAAATTATTGGCTTACATTTTGTTGCAGGCAGTTAAGCGGTAAAGGCTAGCCATTTGTCTTGACAAGGTTGGCTGTGTCACATGTAATAAATTAGCGGCACCCGTCATGCTTCCTTCTCTTGCAACAGTAAGAAAATATCGTAAAACTCTAAATTCCATATAAGCACTACTCCTTCATAATGGATCAGTATATACGTTTTAGAAATACCTATCAAGCATATCTTGATATAAGATATAAGTATTTGTTATATGCAAAAGGTATATATAAAATAATAACAAAGGGTGTAAACAACAGGTTTTTTTAAAACAAGTTGAATAATGAATAGTGTGGACAAAGGAATCTTTTCCAAAAAAAATAAATTTTAAAAAAGAAAATAGGAGGGAAAAAAATTTGACTGAAAATAAGAAAGTTTGGTTTATTACAGGTGCCGGGCGCGGCATGGGTGTTGACATTGCGAAGGCAGCCCTGGCTGCTGGTAATCAAGTCGTTGCGACTGGCCGAAATACTGACAGAGTCGCAAAAGCTCTTGGCGATGACGACAGCCTGCTGGTCGTAAAACTGGATGTCACCAGCCCGGCTGATGCCGAGGCAGCAGTCGATGCTGCGGTTGACAAGTTCGGAAAGATCGATGTACTGGTCAATAATGCCGCAAACTTCTATGGGGGTTACTTTGAGGAGCTGACCCCGGACCAAATCGAGTCGCAACTGAGGACGGCCCTTATCGGCCCAATGAATGTTACCCGGGCAGTGTTGCCTGTAATGCGAAAGCAGCGTTCCGGTCACATTATCTCGATCTCTTCAGGCGCCGGCATTTCTGGATTTGAGTTTAATACCGCTTACGCCGCGTCTAAGTTCGGTCTTGAGGGATGGATGGAGTCGCTGCAGCCTGAGGTCTCGCCATTCGGCATCCATACCACAATTGTCAACCCTGGAATGTTCCGCACTGAGCTTCTCACGAGGGAGTCGGCGACCTACGCGGATCATTCAATCGAGGACTATTCAGACCGCAGAGCAAGAAGTCAAGATGCGTATAATTCCCAGAATGGCAAGCAGGCCGGAGACCCGGCCAAGCTGGCCAAGGCACTGATCAACATCTCAAATGAAGAGCTACCTCCACGTCGCTTCATCGCCGGCACTGACGCCGTTAGCATCGCAGAGCAAAAGATCTCCGACCTCCAAGCGCAAATCAATGCGTACCGAGACATCTCGACGTCTATGGCACACGTGGATGCATAAGGTGTCAGACGGGAAGTTAACTGAGTTCTTTGAAAAGAACCTTTAAAGTAAAATGCCCCTATAGATTTTGGGGGGGCATTTTATTGAAGAAAGGACTGTTTTTTTTTTGGCTAAACGAAATAATTTGTTGATTTTCATATTAACCATAGGAGTATTCGGTATCTTAAATACTGAAATGGGGGTTATTGGCATATTACCCTCCATTGCTGATCACTTTCATGTCAGTATATCAAAAGCAGGATGGCTGGTTAGCCTTTTTGCACTTGCTGTTGCAGTATCCGGTCCAACCATGCCATTATTGTTTTCGGGGATCAATCGGAAGAAGGTCATGTTACTGGTACTGGGTGTTTTCGTTTTGGGGAACATCGTATCCATATTTACATCTAACTTTACCATTCTACTAATTGCTCGTATTATTCCAGCTTTTTTTCATCCTATTTATTGTTCTTTGGCATTTACAGTTGCTGCTGCCTCAGTAAGTAAAGAAGAAGCTCCAAAAGCTGTTGCTAATATATTCATTGGAGTATCTGCCGGTATGGTAATCGGTGTACCAGTCTCAAGTTTTATTGATAGTGCAGTTTCTTTACAAATGGCGATGGTATTCTTTGCTGTTGTAACTGCTATAGCATTCATTGCTACATTACTATTTGTACCATCTATGCCGGTTGAGGAAAGACTTTCTTACGGAGCTCAAATATCGGTATTAAAAAAATCAATTACTTGGCTTTCTATTGTGTCTGTCATTTTATTAAACTCAGCCGTATTTGGAGTATATAGTTATCTTGCAGATTATCTGAGAACTGTTACGAATATGTCTTCGAATTCTATTAGTTTAATGTTATTTATCTACGGTGGAGCCAATATTATTGGAAGTATTGTAGCAGGGAAGTTACTTACTAAAAATGCAATCAAATCTGTAGTAACTTTTCCATTCGCATTAGGAGCAGTTTACATCATATTATTTTTCACAGGACAGTTTACGGTACCTATGGCTATCATTACTTTAATTTGGGGAATATTGGGTGGTATAGGAGCCAATATTACTCAATATTGGATTATGTCCGCAGCTCCCGAAGCTCCTGATTTCGCAAATGGATTATTTCTAACAGCCGCTAACTTAGGAACAACATTTGGTGCAGCTGTAGGCGGGTTATTTATATCAGAAATGGGTACACAATACGTCGTATTGGTTGGAATCCTATCATTGTTACTAAGTTTGGTAACTATTTTACTAAGATATTATAAGTATAGTCCTTCAAAACAATTCTCCGTTTAAGGAGTATACCTTTTATGATTTGCCACTCAATCAAAGAACGAGAAATGGGGGAGTAAAATGTCACATGATAAACAAGTTGCACTTGTAACTGGCGGGAATCGAGGTATTGGATATGAACTGGTCAAACAATTGGCTTTGAATGGCTTTAAGGTGATTTTGGCAAGTCGGGATCCAGGAATGGGTAATGAGGCTGTGCAAAAACTTAAGGAGTTAAATTTGGATGTTTCGTGTGTTAAGCTGGATGTCGCCAATCAAGAAAGCATCCATCAAGCTGCGGTTGCAATAAATGAGAAGTATGGAAGAGTAGACGTATTAATTAATAATGCAGGCGTGTATTTAGATGAGAATGAAAAGTTATTGGTTATGGACCCTTGCATTCTGGAAAAAACAATGGCAACTAATTTCTTTGGAGTTTACCATGTGATCCGTTCCTTTATTCCCCTCATGGAAAAACATGGATTTGGGAGGATTATTAATGTTTCCTCAGAATATGGGGAGATGAGCGAAATGTCATATCCAGGAGTAGGAGCTTATAAGTTGTCTAAATTTGCCCTAAATGGATTGACACGATTGGTAGCAGCAGAAATCAAGGAAGATATTAAAATAAACGCCGTCGATCCGGGATGGGTAAGCTCAGATATGGGTGGACCATCAGCTCCAAGAACCCCTAAGCAAGCTGCTGAGTCTATCCTTTGGTTAGCGACGATAGGACCTGAAGGACCTTCTGGCGGGTTCTTTAAAGATGGGAAACAAATCCCTTGGTAAACATTAGTATTTGTACAAGTGCATCAGTATGAGATAGGTACAGCTCCATAGCTGACACATTGTCTCTTGAACTTAAAGTAACCAGCAGGGAGGCTGCCGTCAAGTTGGCAGTACCCCGATTTAGATGTGCTGGTCAACAATCCAGGTAACCTATGGTGGCTACTTCGAGGAATACATTATTCTTAATATGTTTTTTGAAATTTTCCTATACATCTGATAAAGAATTTGAAAATTTCGCCTGAATTTCTTTTAAAAACATATCAGCAGGAGCGGAAAAAACATGATGCTTTTTCCAAACAATAGTTAAGCCAGATTCAAGTCTTGGAACTAGCGGTCGAAAACAAAGGTTACTATCACTAGACGTATTTACTATTTTATCAAGGGTTATTGCATAACCAATACCCTCATCAACCATAATGGCAGCATTATAGGCAAGGTTGTATGTAGTCACAACATTTAATTTATTAAAATCTTCACCAAACCAATCCGCAAATTCATTTTTAGAAAATGTCTGTTTCATAGCCTGTCGTGAACAGATTACCGGAACATTTAATAAATCCACTGCTTGAATGGTATCTTTCAAAGCAAGAGGACTGTCTTTCCTCATAACAACACCCCAAACATCTTTAGCTGGGATATCGATATAATTGTATTTGGATAAATCAGCTGGTTGAATTAAAATACCAAAGTCAAGCAATCCTTTGTCAAGTCGTTCCGTCACATCGTCTTCGTTTCCGCTGTAGAGGTGATACCGGATATTTGGATAACTTAACTGTAATTCTTTTACTACCCGTGCGATCTGTCTCATAGCGTCTGTTTCCCCACCGCCTATATAGACATCACCACCTATTGTTTCTTCCATGGAACTAAATTCTGCCTCTAATTTATCGACCATATCGACGATTTCTTCTGCTCTTTTTCGCAGGAGCATTCCTTCATCTGTAAGAATGACACTGTGACTACTGCGAATAAATAGTTTTTTACTTAACTCTTGTTCAAGGTCTTTTAATTGTCTTGACAAGGTTGGCTGTGTTACATGTAATAAATTAGCGGCACCCGTCATGCTTCCTTCTCTTGCAACAGTAAGAAAATATCGTAAAACTCTAAATTCCATATCATTACTCCTCTATCATAATGTTAGAGTATATACGTTTTAGATATACCCATCAAGCATATCTTGATATAAGATATAAGGTATTTGCTATACGCGAAAAGCACGCTAGAATAAATAACAAAGGAGGCAATAGTGGCTTATATCACAGAAGAAGGTGCTCTGATTATCAAGAATTTTCGTGTGAATGTGACAGCTAACTCATTTTTCCAGGTTTGCGATCAAAAAATAATTCCAGGTAATTTCAGGTAATTCCTGAATTAATGGAGGAAGACTTAAAATTGGACATGACGGAATACTTTATGCAACAGCTTGTGATGAATATGAAAGGAGTATATCTCAAGACCCTGCTACATTAGTTGGAAAACATAAGCGGATGTTATAGGTATTAAATAGACAATTCCGCTTGAAAAGGATCAAGCGGGATTGTACTTACCCCTCACTTTTCAAAAAATCATTCATCTTCAAATAATTTTTCTCCGCGGTGGAGGCGCATTGCAATCCGTGCTATATGTTGCATTTCTCTAGAAGTTGGGGCATGGCCTGCTAGATAACGTGTTACTGCGATGATCAACGTTTCCTGTGCATGACTAGCAAGCTCGGAATCCTCAATTTCCCAATGTTCATGTTCGACCATCGCCGCTTCAAACATTTGAAACGAATGAAACTCTGCATCCTCTCTTAGTAAAGCGTGCCCGAGTGTATTGAAGAGTTCACTTATATTACCTCCGCGTGCCAGGTAATTCACTACCCAACGTGCTGATTCTGCAACCTGTTGTTGTTTATTCATCATCTCCAATAATTCTGAAGGATTTTGCGGTTCAGCTTCTACATCCTTTGGTTCCGGTCTTCGTGCAGATGGTAAATTGAGAAAACGATCTTGATAGACACTCATTGCTCCATGGAAAACAGCTCGGGTTAATTCAGGTGTGGTTGAGCGCCTTAACGATTCATGTAATGCATGCGCGTGAGTAAAAGTATGAAGTACGGTAATCCAATCTCTGAAATCATTTTGTACATGGAAACGAGAAATCCGTTCCGCGGCCGCTAAAGCTACGAGCTGTGCCAAACGGGCAGGGGAGACTCCGTTTTTAAGTGCATCCAACATCATATTTACCGTTTTTAAAGCATCATCTGATAAAATTTGTTCAACCAATGGTGCTTCATCCACTTCAGTTTCCTCAATTGATGATGCATTAGCAAGAATATCAGGTAATTTTTTGAACGCTTCTATTAATGGTTTGACCAAGTCAACGGGTGATTGCCAGCTATGGGATTCTTCACTACGGGATACATGACCGAGACCAGGTAACAATGATGATAATACATATGGCCGGTGCTCAAAACCAATCTGCTCGAGAATCTCGAAAGCTTTATTATGAAAATCGAGCGTATGCCCTGTATTTACATAAAAATGATCAGTGATTGCAGTCATCATCATGTCAGCAATCTGCTCGTTCGTGAAGTCTAATTCAATCGTCGTCAAGAGTACTCGTTCAGCTCCCTGCGGATCACGAACCTCCACACAATGACGATACCATTCTGATAATTGTTCGAAAGATTGGGTATTCATTTCATCTGTGACAGGGAGGGACCCGAGTAAAAAGCGTGATCCCATTCCAGAACTTTCGCGTGCAACATGAACGAGACCTTGGAACAATGCTAAAATCTGACCGGTTTTATCCAATTTAGTTAATACATTTGTCATGGCTGTTAAAATCGTCAATCCAGAGCCCCAGCCGCTTTGATGATGTATCGTTCCAAAGTCGATACCAACCTTTGCAATCTCATTCGCTGGAAAACCAGCTTCCATCAATCCGACAACCGATTTAGCGATGACAAGACTTAAATTTTGCTCAAGACCTTCACGTAAACGCTTCCTTAATTTTTCGATTGTTACTTTATTATAAGGAACAGGGTGTACCCAAACCTTATCTTCCTTTATATGGACAGGGTAAGTAGGAATATCATCTGCCCATGGATCTAAGGTTCCACCGCTTTTTATATCAAAACGAGCATGGTGCCAATGACACGTTAAAATCCCATCACATAAACTTCCTGTATGGAGGGGGAAGCCCATATGCGGACAACGGTTATCCACCGCATAGACTTGTTTTTCGTGAACAAATACTGCAATTGCATGACTTCCACCTTTTATTACCTTTGCACCTACATCTTCAAGTTTCTTTAATGAACCTGCATAAATTAATTCTGACATAAGTATCACTCTCCCGTAAAATAGAGTTCAATAGACCCTCTAAATAAGGATAAATTGAGGGCTTACAAAAACTGTTATCTACTATTTTATATTAAAGATGGGATGAAGTAATCCTTCATAAGTTGAGACTTATCTCACCCAAAAGTCTGATACTTGTTAAGAAAAACCGGTAAAAAAAGAGGGAATTAAAATACCAAAATCAAGCAAACTTGGATAATGTAATTGTAAATCTTTTACTACCCGTGCAAACTGTCTCATGGCGTCTGTTTCCCCCCACCTATATAGACATCACCACCTATTGTTTCTACCAGTGAACTAAATTCAACACCTAATTTATCGATCATATCAACGATTTCTTCTGCACATATAGCTTATCGTTTTCACCTGCTTTAATTCTAGGAACAATCATAGGTATTAAAATAGGTAATAAAGTAGGGCAAGAATTGTTTAACAAATTGACACTATTATTAATAATTGTTTCAGGCTTGTCAGCAATCTTTTCGGCTCTTAAATGAGCACGTAATTGGATTTCTTTCATGATAACCTAGAAGATAATAAAATTTAGGCTGTTTTTGCAAATGTTGTAAATTCCATCATTTAATAAGGCTGACTCATTTTGATTTTAGTCTTTTTTTTATAGAAATTAATAAACTTAGTAAAGGTGCTATCCATCTGGATGAATGTGTAAGAAAATCTAACGTTTCCATAAGTTTATATGATGAGATTTTATGGATTATATCCAAATTTCAGGAAGGGATTTATCGTTTATGCACAATGACAAATAAGAAAATTGTTATTATGATAAATATAACTAACAAACGTTGTGATTAAAAGTAACATGGGGGATATTGGAGAGTGTTGATTCAGTCGAAAGGGGGAAGAGTAATGCAAATACTAATAAAAAATGCAGAAATTATTACAATGAATGAACAGACAGATATTGTTTATGGTGATCTTTTGATAGAAGATGATAGAATTGCGCAGATCTCTAAATGTATTGAAGGGGTATTGCCTGATAAAATCATAGATGCAACAGGTAAGACAATTATTCCTGGATTCATTCAAAGTCATATTCATCTTTGTCAAACATTATTTAGAGGTCAGGGTGATGATTTAGAGCTTTTAGACTGGTTATCTAAGAGAATATGGCCTCTTGAAGCTGCACATGATGAAGAATCTATCTACTATTCTGCAATGTTAGGTATTGGAGAGCTTATTCAAAGTGGTACAACATCAATCATCGATATGGAAACGGTTCGCCATACAGATTTTGCGTTTAGAGCTATTGAAGAAAGTGGAATCCGAGCTCTAGCAGGGAAAGTAATGATGGATCAAGGGGACAATGTTCCTGTTAATCTATTAGAAAAAACAAATGAATCGATTCAAGAAAGTGTTGACTTGTTGGAAAAATGGAACAATTACGATAATGGTCGTATTCAATACGCTTTTTCACCTAGATTTGTCATTTCATGTACTGAAGATTTGTTAACTGAGGTGAGGGATTTATCTAATCAATATCAAGTGATGGTTCATACTCATGCTTCAGAAAATTTAAAAGAAATTGAAATTGTCGAAAATGAACGTGGGATGAGAAATGTCGTTTATTTAGATCATCTAGGCTTAGCGAGCCCTAGGTTAATTTTAGCTCATTGTATATGGTTGGATGACAATGAAAAACGGATTATTCGCGAGAAAGGTGTGAAGGTTAGTCATTGTCCTGGTTCAAACTTAAAGCTTGCCTCAGGTATTGCTGAAACACCTGATATGCACGATAAAGGTATATGTTTAAGTCTTGGTGCAGATGGAGCTCCATGTAACAATAATTTGGATATGTTTAATGAAATGCGATTAACAGCTCTTATTCAAAAACCAATTCATGGTCCAACAGCAATGGATGCTAAAAAGGTTTTCCGTATGGCGACAATGGGTGGAGCAGCAGCGATGGGATTAGAAAAAGAGATTGGTAGCTTAGAGGTTGGGAAAAAAGCAGATGTTGTTATTTTGGATTTGAATAATTTCCATACATACCCATCAACAGATGTCGATCCTATTTCAAGAATCGTCTATTCAGCCACAAGAGGTGATGTGGAAACGACGATAATTAATGGAAAAGTGGTTATGGAAAATCGAATCATAAAGACGATTGATAAGTCGGTCGTTTTAAAGGAAGCAAATAAAGCGATTAAACGTTTATTAAATAGATTGCCTAAGGGGAACTTTACGATCAGATAATAAAAATAGATAATGAGAGTTTTTTAAAAGGGGGTAAAACATGCGTACGGACATATATGAAATACTCGATACGGTTTGTGATTCTTCTTGTAAAAGTGTTTTAGCAACAATTATTGATGTTCAAGGCTCAGCATATCAAAGGGCTGGAGCGTTGATGTTGTTTCAAGAGAATGGTAAGCAAGTAGGGCTTTTAAGTGGAGGGTGTCTTGAGCAAGACCTATTTGCACGAGTAAATGATTTCTTATATGATCCGAATCCGAACTCAACAATTGTTACATATGACCTCACGGATGAAGATGACTTGTCATGGGGACAGGGTGCTGGCTGTAATGGGATAATAAAGGTTTTGGTAGAGCCGGTTACATCGCTTCTTAAAGAAGATTTAAAGAAAGTAAGGGAACTTGTTAACCGTGGTGTTGATGTAACATATGCAAAAAGAATCTCGATGCAGGGCAAAGTAATGGATTACCTTTTTTTTACGGCAGAGGGGGGATTTTTTGGTCAATGGCATGGTCAATGGCCAACCTTTCCTCCGGATGAAAGTACTCAATTGCTGCAAAGAGATCAAAATTTGTATTATATACAGAAGATTATGGCAAGACCAAGGCTTTTTATATATGGAGCTGGAGTGGATGTGATTCCTCTCGCGCAACTAGCACATCTTACAGGTTTTCAAGTGATTGTTGTTGATTGGCGACCCGCCTTTTGTAACGAAATTTATTTTCCATTTGTTTATAAAACGTACATTGCTTCACCTTCTGAATTTGCTCAATCCATTTCCTTTTCTACTTCTGATTCAATTGTTTTGATGACCCATAATTATGAAAAAGATCATCAACTTATCCAATTATTGCTTGGAAAGAAAATTGCATATTTAGGAATTTTAGGCTCAAAGGTTCGTGCGGAAAAACTTTTAAAGGGTATAAGAATTCCTGAGTGGATTCATTTTCCTGTTGGTTTAGCAATCGGAGCAGAAGGGCCTCAAGAGATAGCGATAAGTATTATGGCTGAGCTCATTCAAAATAAAGCAAGGAGGTTGGCGGTTGCTTTATGAAGAACATCATTGGGATTTATCTTGCTGCAGGTAGTAGTAAGCGAATGGGAAAATGTAAATTATCTTTACCATTATCAGTAAAACCTCTCGGTACAATTGCGTTGAAAGAGATTATGCAATCAAATATTGATCATTTTTTAGTTGTGACAAATGATTTTAATGCAGTATGGCTTAATTCTGCAGATGATCTCCACGCTTATCCAAATAAATGGGAAAATATCGTAAGTTTACAAGCGCATTTAGGTCAATCTTTTTCACTTAAGGCGGGTATAAGGCGTGCTTTACAATTAGGTGCAGAGTCTATTGTTGTCTTTCTTGCAGATCAACCATTTGTAACATCTGGATTGATTAATCGATTAATCAATGAAGCGAGAAATGAACACGATTATGTTGCATCTGCTGTTGGTGGGGTATTGAAGCCACCGATAATATTTAATCTTAAAGCACTTGCTAAGATCATGACAATTCGTGGTGATGAAGGAGCGCGTAGTTTGTTGAAGAATGGTACTTTAACAGGAACGAGCATTCAGGTAAATTCAGATCAGCTATTCGATATAGATACAGTAGAGGATTATGAATTTGCAAGGTCTTTCTCTTTAAGAAACTCTAATAAAATTTCTTAAGCTACTCATAGCTAGAAGTTCTCCTTACTTCTACTTATCCCTAATTATGCTTTAGACGATTTTTTAGTCATTCACTTAAGGACATTTCAGGAGGGATAGGTGATCACGGTGAAAAATGAGATGGCTGACATAAAGAAATCAGATATTTTAGTTGAACATCCACGTCTCATTCAGGATGCTATGAGGTTGAGAGAATTAGGTGGTGTTTTTATCGCAGGAGGAACACTTATCCAGCTTAATTGGGAATTTGGCCAACCGCTTTCAACGACATTAATAAACTTAGAACCAATTACTGAGTTAAAAGGGGTAGAGTATATTGAGCGAGGGGATTCTTCATTCGTAGAAATAGGTGCACTAACGACAATTTCTGAATGTATAGAAAACCCAATTATCAATGAACATGCTCAATTACTTGTTGAGGCATGTAAAAAGATTGCAGCGCCTGCTGTCCGAAATCGGGCAACACTTGGTGGGAATATTGCGAGTGGTATCGGTGATTCCATTCCTGCTCTGCTTGTTTTAGATGCTGAATTGACTATAAGAATTCAAGACGAGACAAAGGTTATAAAATTATGGGGATTGCTTAGCTTACTAAAGGATACACCACAACTTAACTATCTATTGCTATTAATTCGTATTCCTTGTCAAAAGAAGGGAGAACAAGCCTTTTTTAAGAAAGTGGGGAGAAGAGAAGCATTTACACCAGCTTTGGTAACAATTTGTGCGCAATGGAGGCGAATAAGTGCTAAGCGATTGGAGTATATTGGAATCGCTGTCGGTGGAGGTAACAATGATCCATGTCGACTAATAGTAGTTGAAAAAATATTGGAAACAAACGATTTTGATGAAAATTTACTAAGATCTCTTTACCTAGAAATTGTTGATGAAATCAATTCCTACTCTGATCCTTTTATAACTGAGACATATCGCAAGCACGTAGCAGCAAATCTACTTGTTGCTGAATTAATGAACATTTTTTGTGATAAGGAAGGATGAGATATGTGAAATTGATAAGAGATAATTTTCAAGAAAAATGGAAAATCCGTCCTGATGGATATGATAAGGTAACAGGATCTCTTAAATATTTAACTGATTATTCTTTTCCAGGTATGCTCTATGGGAAAGTGTTACGGAGTTCTTATCCTCATGCTAAAATTTTGTCGATTTCAACATCGAAAGCAGAACAATTAGAAGGTGTTTTTGCTGTCGTTACTCATAAGGATGTAGTTGGTATGAATCGATTTGGTTTGATATTCCCGGATCAGCCGGTTTTATGTGAAGATGTTGTGCGGTATGTGGGGGATGCAGTGGCTGCTGTAGCGGCTGAAAGTGAAGAAATTGCTGATAAGGCGATCGAGTTGATTGAGGTTGAGTATGAAATACTTGAAGTGATTGATGATCCTGAAACGGCTTTAATTGATTCTGCGGTTAAATTACATCCTGGAGGGAATATCCTTCATCGTGCAGGCTATAAAAGTAGCGATGATGTCATGAGTGCAATTGATGAGTGCCCATTTATTGTAGAGGAAACATATGAAACACCGAGACAAATGCATGCGTATATGGAAACTGAGGGTGGTGTCGTTGTTCCAGAAGCGGATGGTAAAATCACAGTATATGCTGCGACACAGCACGGATTCAAGGATCGTATGCAGTTGGCTAGAATTTTGGCAATGCCTGAAAGTGATATTCGTGTTATTTCAAGTCCAATCGGAGGTTCATTCGGTGGGAAGGATGAGTTGAATATCCAACCATATGCGGCATTGCTTGCGATAAAGTCGAATAGACCAGTGAAACTCCATAACAAGCGAATTGAATCTGTCAAAGCAGGAATAAAACGTCACCCTATGAAAATAAAAATGATTACAGGTGCAAAAGAAAATGGTTTGTTAGTTGGTCATTTTGTTAGAATCACTGCTGATACAGGGGCATATGCCACATTAGGACCAGCTGTATTGGATTTTGCAGTAGAGCATTCGACTGGTCCGTATAGAATTCAAAATGTTGATATCGAAGGGATTTCAGTATTTACGAATAATGGGGTTTCAGGTGAGTTTAGGGGTTTTGGTGGTAATCAAGTAACCTTTGCTTTAGAATCACAAATTGATAGACTTGCAGAAATACTAAATATTGATCCTTTAAAATTACGAGAGATGAATATTAGAGAGGCAGATGACTTAGGGCCACTTGGTCAACGGATTGTTGCGAATGATGGAGCGAAAAATGTTCTGGAGATGATTAAGTCCTCACCAATATTAACAACTCCTCTAAAACCAAAAGATAAGTGGAGGTTAAGGGGAAAAGGTGCTGCTATCACCATGCATGGTGGTGGGCTTGGCTTTGGAAGGCCAGATCCATCTGGTGCCCGCCTTTCTCTAACGGAAGAGGGGAAGATTGAAATAGCGTTTGGTTTTGAAGAGTTTGGACAAGGGTTACTAGCAACAGTTGAAATATTGCTGACAGATATGCTCGGTTGTGCGAAAGAAGATGTGAAAATCGTTATTGGGGATACTGGGATAGTTCCTGCCTCAGGCTCCTCGACTGCCTCTCGTTCAACAAACATGATATGGCAAGGAATCAACAAATTAAAAGGACCTTGGAAAAACAAGCTACTAAATGCTGCATCACGTATTTCTGGTGTTGCAGTGGAGACTCTGACGCTCGGAGAAAATGGCGTTTGGGAGAAAGGTGAAAAGGATAAGAGTGTGATCACCTATAAAGAACTTGCAAACAGATTGAAAACAGAGCTTCCTGTTTGTTCAACGCAATTTCATTTTCCGACAACTCCTGATGCGGTTATTGGCGGGCATTATCTACACACGTATGCAGCCGTTGCAGTTGAGGTTGAAGTGAATCAATTAACAGGTCAAATTAAGGTGACAAAGCTTGATCATGCTGTTGCAGCAGGTCCTGTCGTCAATCCACTAGGCTATTTAGGACAAATTGAGGGTGGGGCCATTATGGGACTAGGTTTTACTCTATTTGAAGATTCGCTAATGGAAAACGCTCGTTATCATACTGAGAATTTTGATTCGTACATTATTCCAACGATAAGGGACATCCCTCTTTCGACTAATGTTTATGTTGATGAATCCTTAATTGAAAACGATGTGTTCGGACCTAGAGGTGTTGGTGAAATTGGCACTGTTGCTGTTGCTCCAGCAATTACCGCAGCAATTCATGATGCGTGCGGATTATGGGTCAAGAAGCTACCTGTTTCTTCTGAAGAAATATTGAATGCTCTTCAGACGACTTCATTTTCGTTTTATAAACAGGGGGTATCTGAATGAAAATTGATAGGTTTGAAAATAGTA
The DNA here is from genome assembly GCF_014217835.1 of Metabacillus sp. KUDC1714. Taxonomy (NCBI): domain Bacteria; kingdom Bacillati; phylum Bacillota; class Bacilli; order Caryophanales; family Bacillaceae; genus Metabacillus; species Metabacillus elymi. Next base: position 5,403,225 of record NZ_CP055263.1, on the reverse strand, counting down.
CAAATGATAGAATACTAGAAAATAAGATTGCATTAAACATAACAATTAATGGTCGATTGTACAGTCTTATTATACCCCCTACCTATCGATTAGTTGACCTTTTACGTAAAGATTTAGAATTAACCGGAACAAAAATATCATGTGAAATAGGTAGGTGTGGTTCGTGTTCCGTTTTAATGAACGGAAATGTGGTTAATTCTTGTTTAGTTATGGCTTATCAAGCCAATGGTATGGTAATCGAAACAATCGAACAGGTTTCACAAGAGAATCTCCACCCGATCCAACAAGCATTTTTGGAGGAAGGTGCCCTTCAATGTGGGTATTGTACTCCGGGTATGGTTATTGCCCTAAAATCATTGTTAGACAAAAATAATCAGCCAACAGAAGAAGAAGTGCTCGACTATTTATGTGGTAATCTTTGTAGATGTACGGGGTACAATGGAATTCTTCGGGCGGTTCAGCGTTATAAAAATGAATCTTCGGCTATTTTTGACAATAAAACCTTAGAGTGAAAAAGGTCCACCTAAGGTTTTACCTTTTCCAGAAGAAACGAACGGATTAACAAAGCAATCCGAAGTCTTAGTGTTTCATCAGAATCTTTTAAGGAGATGTTTAATAATTCTTCGCATTTTTCTAGCCGATAAACAACTGTATTTCGATGAACGTATAACCGTTTAGCTGTTTCGGCGATTTGGCAATGATTTTCAATAAAAACAGAAATGGTTTGTACTAAACTTAGTAAATCTTTATTGGTTGTATAGGCAAGTTCTTTAAGGGTGCTCTCATAAAACTCTGTTACATTAGCAAGTGGGATCATTTGGAGTAATTCAGTGATATCCTTGGTGCGATATGTTTGAATAAAATGACTCTTTCTAAGTTGATACCCTGCCTCCAATGCTTCCACAGCATGTCGATAGCCCCTGTGAATATTCCGTATATCCTTACAGTGAGTACTTACACCAAAAGAAATAGACACGTTTAATTGCTCATGCAGTTTCTTTTGAACGGATTGAATAAACTCAGTTAATTGCTGTTCAGATTTCATATTCTCTCGATCTAGTAATAGAACAAAAATATCATTCTTTATAAAAATACAAAACTCCATTCCTGTTTTTGAAAACATTGATTTTAAATGCTCATAAATCGTGTATTTAAAACCTTCCACTTGAAATGAGTTATAAAAAGAAAGAGATTGTGTTATCTTTTCGTTATTTTCATCAATTTTACAGGCAATTACATTGTAAGATTGATCCTTTTTTAGTCCGTATTTTCCCCCTCGTTTCAAAACCTCACTTTCAGGTAAGTCACCATCTAATAATGCTGTAAAAAAATTATTTTTAATATGTAGATTTTTCTCCGATAATGCATGTTGTTTCAGGAGCTCGAAGGAAATAACATTCGTTACTTGCTCCACTGATAAGAGAGTGTATCCGTCAACGGGATAATCAAAACCAATAATTAGTAAATAACTTTTCTTAAAATAGGTATCGATCGGAAAAAAATGAACGAATTTGCCCTTTAGGGAAGATGGTTTGTAAACAGAAAGGTAAAGTGGTTGCTGTTTAATTGACGAATGATTAGCATCGATGTCTTTTACAATATTTTTTCTGAGTTTTTTCATTTCGGTGCTACGAAAGTGGTGTGTTTCAACTATTACACGATTTAAATGATCAATAAGCAAAATCGGTTTATCGAGAATCGTGGAAAGACGATCAATTATTTTTGATAATTTTTCTCCCTTATGTACAAGCTTGGTAAATTCTCTTTGCGTATTTATTGCGAATTGTAGCTCCTTTGTTCGTCTTGCTAGAATGTAACTTAATGACTCATTAACAATTTCTCCTAATGAATGTTCAAGAGGAAGTTCAATTAAGGGAAGGTTCTCTTCATTTGCTATTTTAATAACTTCAGAGGGGATGGAATGTAAAAAGCGTCTAGTTTTTATTCCGAGTCCTGAGCAATTATTTTTTGCCATAAATCTAACGAGTTTGACCATTTCTGTAGGGTTGTCTCGAATAAAATATGCTGTGGTCACTAATAATTCATTGGGCTTTAAAAATTGAATAATATCAGGGGCATCCATCATGTTGACTGATTGCACACTTCGACCTACACCGTTTTTGCCTGCAGCAATTTTTGCATTGGAAAGAATCGGAATTTTTAATAATTCACTAATTTTCATCAAGTTCCCACCTCATTGTAATGTTAGGAAAAGTAACATAAAAATAATCGATAAAACCATTTCTTATGCTTGTTGGTTAATTTGGCTAAGAAAAATTTCTAAAACTAGTGATAATAACTAATGAAATATGAAGAGGAAATGATTATTATGTAAATAATATAACATAATATGTAACAATTAATAACATTAAATTTGGGATGGAGTGATTATTTGATTACAATTAAGGATGTGAACGAATTTTCACAGAGTGAGTTTGTAGCACTTCTTGGCTGGATATTCGAGGATACTCCTTGGATTGCTGACAAAGTATGGGAGTTACGACCTTTTCCTTCGATACAATTTCTTCATCGTTCAATGGTAAAGCTTGTTGAGAAATCTTCAAAGGAAGAAAAGTTCGCTTTAATTCTAGCACATCCTGATTTAGGTACAAAAATAAAATTGTCCACTTCTTCAAAATTTGAACAACAACAAGCAGGTTTAGATCAGCTTTCCCCAAATGAATATAAGCGTTTTCTGGCGCTTAACAACAAATACATTAAGAAATTTGGTTTCCCTTTTGTTTTAGCAGTACGTGGTCATAATAAAGATTCTATTTATGACACAATGAAGAGGAGAGTTAAAAATAAAGAAGAACAAGAATTTGAAACAGCTATGGAGGAAATTTATAAAATATCATGGTTTAGATTAAGAGATATTGTTACAAACGAAGGGAGCTATAATCATGGAAAATCGAACAATGTATTACGGTAAGGAGATGTATATTATAAAAAAATAACCACAATCACATTTGAATAATCCTCCTAGTTTGTTAAAACCGTTTACACGCTAAACGGTTTTTTTATTTAAATAAAGTACCTAGTCAATTATTTTCTGTTTTCGTAAATTGATTTTCTCTATCCTATTTACATATTGAAAAAATCTCTGTAATCTATTGTTTGAATAGTATGAGTTTTTGCATATAGTAGTTTACAGAACTGGGGGAATAAATATGATTAAAGCAATCTTCTTTGATTTAGATGATACATTATTATGGGATCAAAAAAGTGTAAAAGAAGCATTTATCGCTACGTGTCAGATCGCTCATGAAAAATTCGGAGTCGATCCAGATCAATTGGAAGAAGCTGTACGAAATGAAGCGAGAGAGCTATATTCTTCATATGAAACGTATGAATTTACACAAATGATCGGGATTAATCCATTTGAAGGACTGTGGGGAAACTTTTTAGATGATGAAGAGAATTTTAAAAAGATGTCAGAAATCGTTCCCGCATATCGTAAAGAAGCATGGACAAGAGGGCTAAAGGCTTGCGGAATCGATGATCAAGAGTTTGGTGCCAAACTAGCTGAAGAGTTTCCTGCGCAAAGACGTCAAAAGCCATTTGTATATGACGAGTCGTTTAAGGTATTGGACGAGCTAAAGGATACATACCGTCTTTTATTATTAACAAATGGATCACCAGATCTTCAAAATACAAAATTAGATATTACACCTGAGCTTGTTCCATATTTTGAACAAATCATTATCTCTGGTGCATTTGGAAGAGGAAAACCAGATGCTTCTATATTTGAACATGCCTTAGAAAAAATGAATTTAACGAAAGATGAAGCAATCATGGTTGGTGATAATTTAATGACAGATATCCTTGGCGCTTCTCGAGCTGGAATCAAATCTGTTTGGATCAATCGTCATGATAAAGAACGTAATGAAGTTATCCCTACTTTTGAAATTACACATCTTGAAGAACTTTATCCTATTTTAGACAAGTTAAACAAGTAATAACAAAGCGGATGGCCTTGATAAGCGACGTATGAACTGGAGGACTGTGAAGTTCACTAGACGCTGGAGCCTGATGTCAAAGCGCTTATCCTTAGTATTTCCTAAACAAAAATAAAACAGCCTAATACCACTACTGGTATTAGGCTGTTTCAAAAAAGCAAATAGTCTATTATGAATAGGGATCTATGCTTCAGTTAAAAAACTAATCAAAAAAATGTAAAGCGCGAATCTTTTTACTTGAATAAAGACCTTGACTCACTATATATTAGTAAGTGAGATTTTATAGCGCATTAACAATATGCCTATATGGCTATCTTATTTTTTTAATAATTGCAGATAGAGCTAGAGAAATATAAACAAAGGAGGGAATAATCATTATTTATCTATTGATTGGACTTATTACTGTTTTGATTTTAGGTTATTTTTATTATAAAAGTTATATGGCAATAAAAAGCGTTCCATGTATTGACGTAAATCGATCTCAACTTGATGATCATCATGTTGTAGTTGATTTTAGAGATTATAACAATTTATCAGAGAATCAAGCCTTTCAAGCAATTGTCATTCCCATACCTTATTTAAAAAGATTTTATCATGAAATTCCAAGGAAACATGTCTATGTCATCGCTTCTAATAAACTCGAAAAAAATATCGGAATTCGATTTTTACAAAAGCATGGCTTCCAAGTAACAGGTTACAGTTTAGCTGAGTGTGCTTGTCATAATAATACTAGAGATATGGTAATGTAAATGTATAGGAACTATTAAAGTAGTGGATTTTTCATTTGAAATGTCACTGCTTTTTTTATTTGTAAAGCACATCCAAGTTATTGATGCTTGAAAAATCAGAAAATTTTATTGACATTCATGATTTATGATGATATATTTTTTCTTCCATTCAAAATGTTAGGAGGAAAAACGATTGATTACTATAGAAGGCTTAAGTAAATCCTTCAAAGTTGCCAAGCGAACTACTGGTTTGAGGCAGTCTGTGAAAGCGCTGTTTTATAGGGAACATTTTATTGTTGAAGCGTTAAAAGATATCTCTTTTTCTATTGAACCGGGGGAAATTGTAGGCTATATCGGTCCAAATGGTGCAGGTAAATCTACAACGATAAAGTTAATGAGCGGTATTTTGGTTCCTGACCGAGGAACCTGCAGCATTATGGGGTACACTCCTTGGAAGGACAGAGTTTCATATGTTCAAAATATCGGAGTGGTTTTTGGACAACGCTCTCAACTGTGGTGGGATGTACCAGTAATGGACTCATTTGAGCTTCTTCGCGATATTTACAAAATTCCTCAAAAAGAATATAAAGATAATATTAATCTACTTGTAGAAACACTCGATCTGCAAAGTCTCATCAATTCCCCAGTAAGACAATTAAGCTTAGGGCAACGGATGCGTTGTGAAATCGCTGCCTCACTTCTACATAGTCCGAAAATATTATTTTTGGATGAACCAACTATTGGACTTGATGCCGTTTCAAAAATTGCCGTTCGCCAGTTTATTAAAACAATTAATAAAGAAAAAGGAGTTACTGTCATTCTTACCACACATGATATGAATGATATCGAAGCTTTAGCTGACAGAGTCATCTTAATCGGAAAGGGGAGCTTATTGTATGACGGTAAATTGAATGAACTCAGGAGTCGATTTGGGACACTTAAGACAATTACTGCAGATTATCGTGAAACGGTTAATTCATTTGAAATTCATGGAACTTCTTTGCTTTCTTGGTCACCTGAACGGGCTATTATAAGTGTAGATACGGAGAAGGTCATGATATCAGAAGTAGTTTCCCAATTATCAAGCAAGGTTGAATTACTTGATGTCTCTATAGAAGCACAACCAATTGAAGACATTATTGTACAATTATATAAGGAGTATGAAATATGAATGCATATTTTTCCGTATTGAAGCTACGGCTACTAACTGGCATGCAGTATAGGGCAGCTGCTTTGGCAGGGGTGGTGACACAATTTTTTTGGGGATTCATGTATATTATGATTTTTGAAGCATTCTACCAGAATTACTTACATACACCACCTATTTCTTTTACAGAATTAATTACTTATATTTGGCTGCAACAGGCCTTTCTTGCTTTTATCATGCTTTGGTTTCGTGATAATGAATTATTTGATTTAATTACGAGTGGAAATATCGCGTATGAACTTTGTAGACCATGCGGTATCTATGGGTTTTGGTATGCAAAACTTTTAGCACAGCGCTTGTCGAGTGCATTACTTCGAAGCTTTCCCATTCTAATTGTAGCTTTCTTTTTACCGCAACCATACAAAATGACACTACCACCTAGCATAACAACCTTCATGTTATTTCTTTCAGCAATGATTCTAGGTTTACTCCTATTAGTCTCAATATCTATGTTTATTTATATTTCTGTCTTTGTGACGATGTCTCCAGTTGGCTCATTGTTAGTTTTTGGGATCATAGGGGAATTTTTTGCTGGTTTAACTATTCCTATCCCACTTATGCCATCATGGCTGCAAAACATTGCCTACTTGCTTCCATTTCGCTTGACAGCAGATTTTCCTTTCAGGGTCTATTCAGGACACATTCCACAGGATGAGGCACTTATAGGGATATTCATTCAGCTTGGCTGGCTTAGTGTTCTTATTTTATTGGGAAGATATGCTTTTGACAAAGCTTTACAAAGAGTGGTTGTACAAGGAGGATGATTCATTTTGAGTATTTATTTCAAATATCTTAGAATTTTATTTAAATCACAAATGGAATATCGTACATCTTTTTGGCTCTTATCGATCGGACAATTCTTTATTCCATTCACTGTCTTTGCAGGTTTATATTTTCTATTTGAACGCTTCGGGCAAATTAAAGGCTGGAGTTTTTTTGAAGTTGCACTATGTTTTGGGGTTATTCATATGGCATTTGCTATAAGTGAATGTTTTGCTCGAGGGTTTGACTCATTCTCTAGTCTTGTAAAGGAGGGTGAGTTTGATCGACTTCTTGTCCGTCCAAGAAGCACCTTCATTCAAGTGTTAGGATCAAAATTTGAGTTTACGAGATTTGGAAGGCTACTACAAAGCTTATTCGTTTTGGGGTGGGCAATTAGTAATCTTTCCATCGAATGGGACTATTTCAAAGTTATTACCCTCTTACTTATGATTGTCAGCGGTGTATTTATTTTTACTGGAATTTTCATACTTGCTGCTACAATGTGCTTTTGGACAATCCAAGGTTTAGAAGTGGTAAATATATTTACTGATGGTGGAAGAGAGATGGCTCAATATCCATTAAATATCTATCATAAATGGGTATCTAAATTCTTTACATTTATAATTCCATTTGGGTGTGTAAATTACTTGCCGTTGCTGTATATTCTCGATAAAAATCACGGGAACACACTTCTATATATGATGTCTCCTCTTGTTGGGATCATTTTTATCTTTCCTTGTTTACTCATATGGCAATTTGGAGTTAGACATTATCTGTCGACTGGGTCGTGATTCATTAGAGGGTTATACCGTGATATTAAATACTTAAGTTGTTCGCCTATTTTTTAATGAAATAACCTTGATAACCTGAATTTCCTTTGATATAATATTCTAAATATTAAATACATTGAAGAGGAATAGTAGGGTTTTATAAGCGTACAGAGAGCTGTTGGTTGGTGCAAAACAGTCGTAGACAAAATCCGAACTCGCCTTGAAGTAGCTCGCTGAAATTTTTAAGAGTAGGTGGAGACGGAGCCTAACCGTTACAGTAGGAGGATATAGGTTTTATAAAACCCGTGTCTGTCTGAGTGCATACCAATTTGGTATGAATTAGAGTGGTACCGCGTGAGATTTTAACAGTCTTTCGTCTCTTTTAATTTAGAGATGAAAGACTTTTTTGCGTTCTAATGTATCTAAATAAAAATATGTATGATAAATGGAAGGGTGGACTTAAAAAATGGAAAATTATAAAAAGTATGCAAGAGGTTACTTTATGCCCCCAGAGCCAAGCATGAAATGGGCTCAAAAGGAGTATATAACTGAGGCTCCAATGTGGTGTAGTGTAGATCTTAGGGATGGAAATCAGGCTTTGGTTGTGCCAATGACTTTAAAGGAGAAGTTAGAATTTTTTCAATTGCTTGTAAAAATAGGTTTCAAGGAAATTGAAGTTGGCTTCCCAGCTGCATCTGAAACGGAATATGCTTTTTTACGAACGTTGATTGAAGAGGATTTGATCCCGGATGATGTGACGATTCAAGTTTTGACTCAATCAAGAGAACATATTATCAAGAAAACGTTTGAATCACTTCAAGGTGCAAAGCAAGCAGTTGTACACTTATACAATTCAACGTCTGTGTCTCAGCGTCAACAAGTATTCAAAAAATCTAAAGAAGAAATTATCGACATTGCTGTTACTGGTGCAAAACTTCTTCAGAAATATGCTGCTGAAACCGAAGGGAACTTTAAGTTCCAATATTCACCTGAAAGCTTTACAGGTACAGAGGTGGATTTTGCGCTTGAGATATGCAATCGGGTTCTTAATGTATGGCAGCCGACCGCTGAGAATAAAGTAATTATCAATTTGCCAGCTACTGTTTCAATGTCGATGCCTCACGTTTATGCAAGCCAGATTGAATACATGAGTGATCATATGAATTATAGAGAAAATGTTATCTTATCACTTCACCCACATAATGATAGAGGAAGCGGTATTGCGGATGCGGAATTAGGAATGCTAGCCGGTGGACAAAGAATCGAGGGAACATTATTTGGTAATGGCGAAAGAACAGGGAATGTAGACATTGTTACTCTTGCTCTAAATATGTTCTCCCATGGAGTGAATCCGGAATTAAATTTCGAAAATATTCAAGAAATCATTGCTGTGTATGAACGTATGACTAAGATGAAGGTTTATGAAAGACAGCCATACGGTGGTAAACTTGTATTTGCTGCATTTTCAGGCTCACATCAAGATGCAATAGCTAAAGGAATGAAGTGGCGTGAGGAAAACGAATGCGAGCATTGGACGGTTCCTTATTTGTTAATTGATCCAAATGATATTGGAAGAGAGTATGAAGGAGATGTTATCCGGATTAATAGCCAATCTGGTAAAGGTGGAATCGGTTATCTTCTTGAACAGCAATATGGCCTTGATTTACCAGCTAAAATGCGTGAAAACTTTGGGTACATTGTTAAAAATGTATCAGATCATCAGCAAAAAGAGCTTTTGCCTAATGAAATTTATGACATTTTCCAAAAGGAATATGTCAATATCAAAGCACCTGTCGAGTTTGTCAATTACCAGTTTACTAAGCATGATGATTACCAAACCATCGTAGCGATCAAAATAAATGATGAGCTTCAGGAAGTTGCTGGCGAAGGGAACGGAAGATTAGATGCAATCAGTAACGCACTACAAACCAAACTTGGTATTAAATATACTGATTTAGTCTATAAGGAGCATGCTCAAGAAATAGGCTCGGGATCAAACGCCGTTTCTTACGTAGGGATAACAGCTCTAGACGGTACTGTTTATTGGGGCTGTGGGGTTGATATGGATATTATGACCTCTTCTGTAAAAGCTCTGTTTAGTGCTGTTAATAAAATGACTGAGAGTGTAAAACTTCCAATTGGAATGGATTTTTCTTTGACAAACAAATAAGTAAAAAAGAGGTTGGCTAGAAAAGAGTCTCACCCAACGTAACTAGTATATAGTGACTTTTAACTCAACTTTGAGGCTATATATTATGATAAGGGTCTGACGCTTTGTCTTGAGTCAGCCTTTTTTGTGTGTTTAAAAAAGATTTAATAAATAAATCCTAGGGCAAAGTGAAATAGATTTTCAGTTAGTAAGATGGTATAGTATGTGTCGATACTAATAAAGAGAACAAAACAATGTTTTGTAATTTAAAGAGGTAGCTGACAACATGCATTCAACGAATTATTATATAAAGACTTGGCAGAAAGCGTTAAGAGCTGAAATCATGCACTTAAAAACATATGGAAGCACTAAATATTACGTGAAAAATGGGGAGTTAATGACGAGTGATGGGGCATTTACGTATTATTTCGATACGTCTTCTCCTATCCGAATTCCAGTTGGATCAACAATAAGAATGGAATCAGGGAAATTAACAATAATTGGCCGTATCCTTTCTTCAGAGGGGAAAAGTGTGATCGTATCTCTAGAACAATCGTTAGGAAACGATCTTAACGAATTATTTCTCCTTCATGACCCCTGGGAGCTTTTAGACCAGTTACATGATCGCCTGGATGAAATAAAAGAAAGTAAACGTAAACGAGCTCGGATAAAAAGAATGATGAACCCTTCTAATGAAGCAAAACATCCAACAGTTAATATAAAATCCAATGTTCATGAGCTAGTGTTAAGAAGTAAATATAACCCGGTAACTTTTGTTTGGGGACCACCTGGAACAGGTAAGACCTATACACTTGGAAGAGTAGCGGCAAATAAATATTTTAAAGCGAATCGTGTTCTCATTCTTTCACAAAGTAATCAAGCAGTAGATGTGTTAATGACTGAAATTGCACGTTTCATCGATAAAAAAGGTCGGTTTCGAGAAGGAGATTTGTTACGGTATGGATCACAGTCTGCGATCGCTTCAGAATCTTCTCTAACAACTACCGAACTCATCACAAAACGAAATCCAGACTTAGCAAAGCAAAAACTAAGCTTGCAAGAAGAACGCAGATTAATAAAACATGATCTAGGACGCTCTTTTAGTAGACGAGACTCTGAACGTTTATTGGAGATTGAAGGAAAACTTACCAATGTGTTAGAGAAAATACGGCAAAAGGAAATTCAATTTGTTAAAGATGCCGATATTATTGGAACAACACTTTCAAAGGCGGCAAATGATCCTACCATATATGAAAAGGACTATGATCTTGTCATTGTTGACGAAGCAAGCATGGCATACGTTCCACAGGTGGGTTTTGCTGCATCATTAGGTTCTCGTGTTATTATTTGCGGTGATTTTAAACAGCTTCCGCCAATTGCAGCAGCAAGAAGTCCTCTAGTCGATGAGTGGTTAAGGGAGGACATATTTCATAAGGCTGGAGTCGTAGATTGGCTTAATGACGGAAAAAAATTACATCCACACTTGTTTCTTTTAAAAGAACAAAGACGGATGCACCCTGATATTTCTTCGTTTACAAATCAATATATATATGATTCTCTCGTAGGTGATCATGAAAGTGTAAAAATCTCGAGATATGCAATTTTAGAAAGAGCTCCGTTTCCAAATCGTGCTTCTGTTCTTTTAGATAGTAGTTTTACAGGAAGTCATTGTCTCCGTGAAAAATCATCGAACTCGAGATTTAATCTATGGCAGTTACTCTTGTCCTTTCAGCTTATTCATGAATCCTACTTAGCTGGTTCTAGATCAATAGGGTATGTAACACCTTATCGAGCGCAAGCAATTTTGATGGAGACCTTATTATCAGACCTCTATTTAACCGAGCTTCAAGACGCAGACATCACCTCAGCGACTGTTCATCGTTTTCAAGGGAGTGAACGTGATGTAATGTTGTTTGATACTGTTGATAGTTATCCTCAAGGTAGACCAGGAATGCTGTTAGTTGGTAAAGATAGTGAACGGCTTATCAATGTTGCGATTACAAGAACAAGAGGAAAATTCATTCATATTTGTGATCATCATTTTATTCAATCCAATGTTTATCAAACGAAAACGATCCGCAAGCTCGTTGACCATCAGTTTAAACATGATCAGCAAATCCTACCACATCAAGTAGGTGCTTGGATAAAAAATCAACACCCTAATTTAACTTGGATACACGCAAAGAAACTAGACTTAATTATTGAAGATATTCATCAAGCGAGGCTATCGATCTTTGTAGGCTTACCATCGGGCAAAGAATTACCAAAAGAGTGGAAGACCATTTTAAACAATAGAAATGACAAAGTCTTACTAACTTTCATGACTACTGAAAAAATAGAAAACGTAAAAGTTGATAAACATATTAATTATTCTGTCTCATTTCCGTTCATTATCCTTGATCATCAGAAGTTATGGTTAGGTCTACCTGTCGAAGCAACAGTTAACGTTAGACCTCCATACGTAGCTGCTCGCCTTACCTCAAAACCTGTTGTGGACTATTTTCTTTCACAGCTTATATAATTTTATTCGACTAAGGTGTCTTCACGAGTTAGTTCGTTTGAAGAACTTTTGGTAGTAATCCCGAGATTAACTTGTACTAAACAAAGTACAGTATACATAGAACTAGTTATAGCTATCAAGGAGTATATACAGATTTTTGGAGGGGAAACTGGTGGGAGTTTCATTATGTTTTTCTGTATTTTTCTCTCTGTTAACAGGGGTAGGCATATCGATTTTTATCTCTAAATGGTTGAAGGTGAAAATCGACTATATTTTGTCCCTATGTTCTGGCGTTTTATGTGGTGTTCTGTTTTTAGAATTGATACCACATAGTTTTTCAGAATATAAGCCTGGTTCTGTGTTTCTCGGTATAATTGTAGGTTTGCTTCTGATGATGATAATTGATAAATTTATGCATAATAATTCTCACCATGGAGGTTTAGATAAAACAGCATCGTTTTACTTTCTTATTTTAGCGATTACCTTACATAATCTTCCCTCAGGATTAGCTTTGGGAAATCATGTTGATCATGATGGACATTTATTTCATTTAGTTGTTTTTCATCATATTCCAGAGGGTATGACATTAATGATGATCTATTTTGCCACTTCTCTAAAATTACGTCACTTATTTGTTTCACTCGTGTTTTTAAGTTTAAGCTTATACTGCTTTACACTTATCGGCAGTGTTTTTCCAATTCGTAATGGTCATTTTTTAGGTGTGTTACTTGGTATGGCTAGTAGTACTATTGGATATGTGGCAATTTTTGAGTTGTTTTTACCGTCATTGAAAAAAGGATATCACTCTCTCCACTGGCTTAGCCTATTGACAGGGATATTTATCGCAGGATTGCTATTAATTATTGGCTAAGATTGACAATAGCCAATATTTTTTTTATGATAAAATAAGATAATATGAACATATACTCATATTTTGATATATACTAACACAAAGAGGGTGTTTTTTAATGGATGAAGCATTAAATAAGGATAAAGATCAATCTGAACAGCTTGATGAAGAAACATTATTTATCGTATCACAAACATTTAAAGCATTAGGTGATCCAACTAGGATTCGAATTTTACACTTATTATCACATCAAGAGTGTTCCGTGAATGAAATAGCTGAAAATCTTTCACTGATGCAATCCACTGTCTCACACCAGCTTAGATTTTTGAAAAATTTACGTTTGGTTAAGTATCGAAGAGAAGGGACAACATTATATTATTCACCGGATGACGATCATGTGATGAATGTATTACAGCAAACAATTCATCATGCACAGCATCATTAAGCTTTTATATGGAGTGAAGCAAAATGGAAGAATATAAAGTAAAGGGTTTAACATGTGCCAATTGTACAAGAGAATTACAAGAGGAAATCAACAAGTTGCCTTCTGGGGAAACAGCGTCTTTAAGCTATAATACTGGGAAACTTAAATTAGACAGTACCGTTGACATGAATATAGTGAATAAGATTTTATCGTCAGATGGAGCATATATTGAAAATGATGAAGAAGATGGCCACAATCATGAGCATCATACTGGTGTAAACTGGATCGCACTCTTATCTATTTCAGTGTTTTTCTACATTGCGGCATTTATTACTGAACAATGGATCAATGAATATGTAGCAATTGGATTATTTCTTGCTGCGACAGCCTTAAGTGGATACCAAACATTTTTTAAAGGCTTGAAAAACTTAGCGAAGTTAAAATTCAATATCGAAACGCTCATGACTATTGCTCTTATCGGTGCGCTTAGTATTGGTGAGTGGAAGGAAGGAGCACTTGTTGCGATTCTCTTTGGACTTAATGAATATTTAGAAGGTCTTGGAATGCAAAAAGCTAGAAAATCGATGGAAAAGCTTCTAGAGATTGCTCCAAAAGAGGCAACAATCCTCGAAAATGGCCAGGAAAGAATTGTAAAGATTGCTTCCTTGAAGGTAAATCAAATTGTCTTAGTTCGTGCTGGTGAAAAAATACCTTCTGATGGGATTGTTATTGAAGGGAAAAGCTCTGTTAATGAAGCTGCAATTACTGGAGAATCTATGCCAGTCGAGAAGGCAATTGATGAACCAGTTTATGGGGGAAGTATAAATAACGAAGGTGTTCTTAAAGTCAAAATTACGAAAGCTTATGAGGACTCGTCATTAGCAAAAATACTTCATCTTGTTGAGGAAGCACAAGAAACGAAAACACCAACTGAATTATTTATTAATAAATTTGCGAAATACTATACGCCATTAATTATGGTGATCTCGGTTATTGTCATGGTACTTCCACCACTATTATTCAATGGTAACTGGGGAGATTGGTTTTACCAAGGCTTAGCGGTCTTAATCGTAGGCTGTCCTTGTGCATTAGTGTTATCGTCTCCGATTGCGATTGTTTCAGGTATAACAAAAAATGCTCGGAATGGAATCCTTATAAAAGGTGGGGTATTTTTAGAGCAATTAGGAAAGATTACAACGATTGCTTTTGATAAAACTGGTACGCTCACAAAAGGGGAGCCGTATGTAGAGGATCTTGTCGCGTACGATCCAACCTTTTTACAAATTGCTGCATCGATTGAGAAGTCATCATCACATCCAATTGCCAAAGCGGTTATGCGGAAAGCAGAAGGATTAGCATTAGATGAGCCTGATGAAATATCAACAGTATCTGGTAGTGGGATCATTGCAAAAATGAAGGGTATTACTTATTATTTAGGCAATGAAGCACATGTAAACCATCTTAATATAACAGAAAAAGTCAAACAAGATCTTATAGCCTTTAAAGAGTCAGGTATGACTTTAGTCATCTTAGCAAATGAAATGGACGTTCTCGGCATCATGGGAATCTCTGATCAAATTCGTGAAGAAAGTGCAGCTGTTATTGCGAATCTTCATAGTGCAGGGATTAATAATACGATTATGTTAACTGGTGATCATGAAAAGACAGCAGATAAAGTAGCGAAAAAGGTAGGTCTAACATCATATTTCGCTAGTCTATTACCAGATGAAAAAGTTGCAAAAATAAAAGAACTCTCAAAAAATGAAAAGGTTGCGATGGTTGGTGATGGAATAAATGATGCACCAGCACTAGCTACCGCTGATCTTGGAATTGCAATGGGGAAAGGGACAGATAGTGCAATTGAAACAGCTGATATCGTTTTGATGCAAGATCATCTTGGTAAGTTACCATCAGCGATTCGATCTGCTAAAAAAGTTAATTCAATTATTAAATTAAATATTACATTAGCGCTTGTGTTAAAACTGATTGCATTACTATTAACGATTCCAGGGCTATTAACACTTTGGATTGCGATCTTATCAGATATGGGAGCAACGATTTTAGTTACGTTAATTAGCTTAACAGTGCTTTATGAGAAAAAAGATAAAGCTACGATGTAAAAAACTTATAAAAAGCCAACATGAGGAGAAATCTTACTCATCATGTTGGCTTTTTTCTATGCATTAGAATCTGTAAATGCATGGTATATTTTGAAACTTAGATGAATGAGCGAAAATCAAAAGAGCCATTCATCGTGGAACTTCTACTAGGTTACTAGTTTGTAGGGTAGCTTGAAGTGCTCTTTCTTCTTCATTGTTTAATGGGATCAGTGGTAAACGAACACCACCAACAGATATTCCTCTCATATTTAACGCTGCTTTTACTGGTGTTGGGTTTGGTGCAGCAAACATTGCTTTCATTATAGGAAGAAGGTTGCGATGTAAGGTAGCAGCTTCAGTGACATCACCATTTTTAAATTGATTAATCATATCTTGCATTTCATTACCAATGATGTGTGATGATACTGAGATTATTCCCGTTCCACCAATAGCTAAAAGCGGTAATGTTAGGGCATCATCTCCACTGTACACTGAAAAATCATTAGGTGTTTTGCTAATGATCTCTGCCATTGCATCTAAGTCACCACTTGCTTCCTTAATTGAAACAATATTATCTAGTTGTGAGAGACGAACAATGGTCTCTACAGACATGTTAACACTACTTCGACCTGGAATATTATAAAGCATTACTGGCAATGATGTTGTTTCGGCAATCGCTTTAAAGTGTTGATACATTCCTTCTTGTGATGGCTTGTTATAGTATGGAGTAACAAGCATAATTCCATCGACACCTGCTTCTTCAGCAAGACTAGTTAAGCTAATAGAAGCTTTCGTGTTATTTGATCCTGTTCCAGCGATGACAGGAACTCTACCATTAACAATCTGTACAACAAATTTAAATAAATCTACTTTCTCTTCTGTCGTTAAAGTAGGAGACTCACCAGTTGTCCCATTTATAACTAATCCATCCGAACCATTAGCTATTAAATAATTCACTAAATTTTCTGTTGCGTTAAAATCAACCTCACCATTATGATCAAACGGGGTAATCATTGCTGTTAAAACTTGGCCGTAATTCATAACTTCACACCCTTTATATAGTTTTTGTAAATTTAGAGGTGGTCAGGGCCATTCATAGTAAACGCAAAAAAGCAACAACGAGGGATTCGCTGATGCTTAGAAACAATATGTATCAAAAATCGTTCCCGTGCGAAAGATAGCCCTCCATATAGTTCCCTATATGACAGTCCTGCATTTATTCAATAGCAGAACCAGCTTCAAGAACATGAGATTCTATCCACTTCGGCAAATTCCCCTTTCCACAATGATCATAGGACCTCATTCTCCTCATATTGTGTACTAATGTCTTTGCGCCTCTATCCTCACTCCAAATTTATTGAAGTAAGAAAATATTTTTAGTTGACTGTAATATAACAGAAGATTCGATCTTTTGCAAGGATAATTCCGAAAGTTTTTTTCGGAATTGATTTTTCCCTATTAATATAGTAAGTATTACCGCGGATTTCTAAAAATTACATATTTAATTCTAAGGTAATCTCCTCAGTTTCAAATCCAATAGATGTTGATAAATCAACTACATCTAGGTTGGCTGTAACGTAATCGTAATTAGAAAAAATGTCTTGATCAATTTGATCTAATGAAAAATCTATACGTTCTTTGTTTTTATCTGTTGTAATCTCGTAAAGTTCAAAGTGCTCACTAGTATCATCGTTAGTTTCAAAATTATGAAATGTAAGATTTAACCGATATGCTACATTTGGTTTTTCAGTAATGGCGTATGAAGCCTTAGTGTCATTCCATTCTGTTAACCTTGGAGATTCGAGTAGACGATCTTCGTCAATTTCTATTCCACTTTCCTCTTCAAGAAATGAACGCAGCTCACGATTTTCTAGCACATTTGGAAACTGTTGGTTTTCATGATCAGTTCTTAGGTAGAAGGCTTCATTATTAAAAACATCAACTGCTTCAACCTCATTTGTTGCCCCATACAATAACACATAATCATCTGCAAAAATTTCCTGTGGGTAATATGCATGATTATTTTCTTCGTAATTCCAAAAAGCATCCCAGCGTACTTCAGACACATCGATCCCACGTACCGATAACCATTCAGAGAAGGGGAGATGGTGGGATGGAAAATAATGATACGCAAAATGATGACCATATTCATGTGAAAGTGTCTCCTGATATGCTGAAGGTTCTGTGTACTTATCACCTTGATATAACGTAATCGTACTTGTAAGAGCATGATAACTCCCTTTTGTTAACGAAGATGATAGAGGACCACCATTTATTTTTACTTCTTTTAAGAGTTTAATTTCTTCTCCATGCTTATTTTTTATAAGTGTCTTATACAAATCTATTAGTTTTGTCTTATCCCACTCATTTGAATTACTAACAAACTGAATTCCTTCAGGAGATTGATAGGAAGCAATGTATTTCCCATTTACATCATTTGAATTAAAACTGACAAGAAAGGGGAAAGTTAATACTAATATAATAAAATATTGTCGTATTTTCAGCATACATGTCACATCCTTGTTATTATTTTAACATGTATTAGTTTTAAGGTAATTGGTATCATTTGTTTATAATAGAAGGGATTAATAGAGTTAAAGAAACGATGGTAATTAGTAGAAGGGATTATTTGTTGTGATTTTATTTGAAAAAATTGTCAACAAATAATTTTTAAAAAATAGTTTTCAAACAGTGACTTATAGTGTATTATATAAATAATCAGAAAATACAGAAAACTAAATTGTGAGGTGCTTTTAAATGAAATTTGTTAACATTCCTATTGAAAATCGTCTTGATACAAATCCTTTTGTTCACTACTTACAAGAGGGGGATCTTTATCACAAATCAGAAAATGAACTCATTTTAAAGCATTTACACGAATTGCCACAGGACTTTATGGAAATGACATTATTTGATATAGATGGATATGGATGTGTATATAGTTTTTCACATATAACTGACCTTGAAGTTGGTGAGATTGAAACGAAAGTTGCAGTCTTTAAAAAGATATAGCATGAATAGAACAGGCGTGAGTTTACTCACGCCTGTTCTTTATGCTTCATGAGTGTGATTCAATTTCAAGTAATTCCTCAACAATTGTAATAGATGTTTCTGCATAGGACTTTAGCAGTTGAACAAAAATATCTGCAGTCATAATCGCATCATTTAAAGCATGGTGTCTTTCTCTTTCTGTGATATTTAATCGATCAATTAAATTATCTAAATAATTTCGTTTACCAAAAAATAAATCATTGGCTAACACATGAGAATCAATATATTCTGGTAAAAAACAAGGAAGCTTCCATTGTTTGATTACCTTTTTAATGAACTCAATATCGAAGGTAGCGGGGTGTGCGACAAGTATGCTGCCTTTACTAAATTCTAGAAACCTTTTTAATCCTACTGGAAATGATTGTGCCTTATCAAGTGTATCAGACGATAATCCTGTAAGCTCCTGAATGTTTTTTGGGATCTTATTAATCGGTTTCATGACAGTATAAAAAGCATCGTCATATTGAATACAAAAATCTTTCACCTTTATTGCTCCAATTGAAAGAATTTCATCACCTATTTCAGGGAAAAAACCGGTTGTTTCTAAATCGAAAATTGTAAATGTACATGAGGCTAGATCTGTTTTTATTAAACCTTCTTGACTGTGTATAAATTCTTCGATGGATTGTGCAGCTTCTTTATATTCAGGTATCCCTATCATCTTGCTGATTTGAAATTTTAAAAAAAGCTGGTCCCAAAGTAAATATTTTAAGATTTTTAAATCATTCGGCAAACTGTACTACACCACCCGGTTTCGATTAAAGCTGATCTTCGTTATTTGTTGCATACGATGAGCAACTTGCAAAGCTTCTTTTATTTTTAAGCGATCTTCTTTTGAAAGCTCAAAAACGTTCACTTCATTTGTAACTGGTTCATTTTTGGATAACTCCGTTAAATTTTGCTGTAATCGATAAAAATGTAAATAGTGAAGAGCCGTTTTTGCGTTTTCTACGTCTCTAGGATGCATGGCATGAATTTTTTTCAATGCATCAAGCCTTTTCACCGTACTAACTTCATGGATACCATATTTTATCGCGTTAATTCTTGTTGAATAAATAATTTGAGTAAGACCCGTTTTTTTTACGTTTATTATTTTATTTTTTTGCTTTAAATTCATAATTCCAAAAGGGTGGGCAGGTATTTTATAACGGATTGCATCCTTCATTAATAACTGCTGCAGCGTTTTTGAGCGTGTTGCTCTATCTGTTACGAACTCTCGAATTATCTCTGCTAAAGAAAAATCACCATAAATTGGTCTAAAATCATAGAACATAGTAAAGTTCTGTATTTCTTCGGCATCAAGCTCCTTTTTCCACACATCAATTTCATTTTTCCAACCTGTTAATGATCTTCTCCATTTATTTTCTTTGGCCATAATTCCACCAGTACATTCAGGAAATCCAGATTCACTTAAATGATGATTTACCTTTTTCGTAAATATCTCAAAATACTCATCAATTGCTGTCCTATTTGGCAAATGTTCATAATCATTTAAAATCATTCCATTATCCTGATCAGTACGAAATCCTTGTTCATGTCTTGCTTGACTCCCCATTATAATAAAACAGTAATTAATCGGTGGAGTTCCATAGCCTTCAGATTTCATTTCATTTTCAGTAAGTTTAATAATTTGTCTATGGAGATTGTCGTTATGATTTGTAATTACTTCTGCAACTTCATAAGCGTAGCTCTCTTTATCAACTAAGCTCTGAACAAATGATTGGAGTGTTGTGTTTACTAGTGGCCCTTCCTTTATAAGTAAGTCTAAAGAATATGAGTTTTTTACATTGTATGTTAGATCCAAATAGCTAGAATCTTGAAGATTTAGAAAGGATCGACTAGATAATGTACCGATGATTTTTTCATTATAAGTAACTGGTATAAACTCTATTGCCTTATTTTTAATAAAGGAAAGAGCTTCAAATGCGAATGCATCAGCTTCAACGAAATAAGGAGTTTGATCCATCCAGTCTTTAACTTTATTTCTATCTGAATTCTCAGTTATATAATGTAGTATCTCTCTGAATGTTAGGACTCCCAGCATTTTAGAGGAGTTATTGCTAACAACTAATCCCGTTATACCTTCTTCTTTTAAAACGATAGCAGCATTTTCCATCGTTGTCTCTGGATGAATAAAGGTTGGCGAGTCCATTAATACTTTGACACGGGTTTTCAATAATTGGACATTTTCCTCATCCTCGTAAGACGTCTTATTTTTCATCTCGTCATACAAGGATTTTGTCCGTTCCCCGATGCTTCCCCAAATCACTTTCGAAAAATCATTATTGCGGGTCATCATTTCAAAAAAATGGCGCTTATTGAGTTTAAATACAGTACTATCCTCTAAAGCTTGAACAGAAAAATTTAATTCACCACTTGTAAACATCACCATTAATCCGATGATATCACCAGGATAATAATAGCGAAGCGATAATTGCTTCCCATTCCTTTGATGCAGAATATTTTTGGCTAGCCCTGAAACAAGGAAATAAAGATCTATTTCTTCAGCTGATTGGTCCTCATGAAAAATAAATTCATTTTTTGAAAAGGTTGATAGCGTTGCTTTATCCGCCATTTCTTGGAGCTGATAGTCAGTTAATAGTGTAAATGGGTAGTAATCTTTCAAAAGATGTTGTAAATCATTTATTGCCAAGTTAGACACCACCTTCATGTATCATGTATACTTTTACGGTAACATAGAACAGGACGAAAGTTAAAGACTTAAAGGTTACATATGATTTTCTAGCTACATAGTAATTTGTTTGCACAGTTCGTTAAATGAAGGATTTTTTCTTTTTGTGTAGAAAGAATGATTGAGCTTTTTCAACAAGAAAGGAGTTAGACATGGTTAATAAATTTAGATTTGTTCAAGTGGTGTTTGTTTGCATTATATTAATGATTGTAGGTGGCTGTAATACTTCAGGGGAAGTTCAAACTGGAGATTCAGAAACTAAAAAATCCGTTCAAGTCATTGAAGAAAACCCGATTGTGACAATAACTATGGAAAATAATGACGAGATAAAAGTTGAACTTTATCCTAATATCGCACCAAATACTGTAAATAATTTTATCACTCTTGCAGAATCAGGTTTTTATGATGGAGTCATTTTCCATCGAGTCATACCTGGTTTCATGATTCAAGGTGGGGATCCAGATGGCACCGGTACTGGTGGTCCTGATTACAGTATAAAAGGAGAATTTACTTCTAATGGCTTTGAAAATAATGTGAAGCATGAAAGAGGTGTAATTTCCATGGCACGTACTCAGGAACCTGACTCAGCAGGATCTCAATTTTTCATTATGGTTGCAGATGCTAGTAGTTTAGATGGTGACTATGCTGCTTTTGGAAAAGTAACCGAGGGAATGGAAGCAGTGGATCGCATTGTTGATGTTAAAACAGATCAACAAGACAAGCCAATAGAGGAGCAAAAGATTAAACAAGTAACCGTTGAAACGTTTGGAATTGAATATCCTGAGCCAAAAAAAGTAGAATAGGTTAATTCTTCCCAAATGGTGTAACACTTTGTTCAAGGAGTTACCTCTGTATACCGCTTACATACTAAACGTATCACCTCACCATCAACACAATTGAAAAGATTTGTTCATAGGTGATCTTTCCTGGAAGGAGGAAAAAATTAATGCTTATCGAAATCTGGTCAGACATTATTTGTCCGTATTGTTATATTGGAAAACGTCGCTTGGAAGAGGCGCTTGCGAAATTTCAACATAAAGAAGAAGTGAAAATTGAGTATCGTAGCTTTGAACTTAACCCAGATGCAAAGGTTCATTATGAAGAAGACAATATAGAGCTTTTGTCTAAAAAATATGGTACTTCTAAAGAACAAATCAAGGCGATGAATCTGCAATTAACAGAACAAGCAAAAGAGGTTGGATTGACCTATCATTTAGATAAAATAAAAGCAACAAATACTTTGAATGCTCATCGTTTAATTCATTTAGCAAAGCAATTCGGGAAAGAAAATGAAATGGTTGAACGGTTATTTAAAGCTTATTTTACAGAAGTAAGACATGTTGGAGAAATGAAAACGTTAATAGAACTAGCAACTGAAATTGGATTAGATCAACAAAAGGTGCAATCAATGTTAAATAGTAATGAATATGAAGCAGATGTTCGTGCACAAGAACAAGACGCACAACAAATCGGTGTTACAGGTGTACCTTTTTATGTAATAAATCGCAAATATGCGATTTCTGGGGCTCAACCATCTGAGGTTTTTTTAGAAGTAATGGAAAAGGTTTGGATTGAAGAAGTAGAAAAGTAAGATCAAATGGCATTGAATCGTTTTTACCAATGAGGCTGACAAGCATTTTGTCAGCCTATTTCATTATTTAATAGAAGAAAAAAACTGCCTTATGCATTACAAAAAAGTTTTTATATGAATATACCTTATTTGAAATGTGTTTTTTAGCTTAATAGCGAGTGAACTCTTTCCGCTAGCAAATTATATTCAGAATAAAGTTTAGTCCCTTCCTCATAAATCCCAGGTGTATCTGTACTTTCAACCGGTTCCTCGATTGGAAGCTGACTTAGAAGGTTTGTATTGAGCTTATTTGCTAACTCTGTTCCGCCACCCTTTCCAAATAAATAGTACAATTCCGCGCGATCATTTGGTTTAAAATAAGCCATATTTTCCACTACACCTAGAATGTCATGTTTGGCCTTTAACGCCATTGTACCAGCACGTTCCGCCACATGTGCTGCAGTCTTGTGTGGTGTTGTAACTATGATCTCTTTGCTTTGTGGAATAAAGTGATGCATATCAAGTGCAACATCTCCAGTGCCTGGTGGCATATCTAACAGGACGTAATCCAACTCACCCCACAAGACATCCTTTGAAAAGTGTTCCACCATTTTGCCAAGCATGGGACCTCTCCATACAACTGGTTCATTATTTTTTATAAGGAAACCCATTGACATTACTTTAACCCCATGGGATTCAACCGGAATGATTTTTCCATTTACTGTTTTTGGGCTACTTTGCAAATTCATGATCTTCGGGATACTAAATCCATAAATATCGAGATCGATGAGTGCCACTGTTTTTCCCATCCTTGCTAGCGCAATTGCTAAATTAACAGAAACAGTTGATTTCCCAACTCCACCTTTTCCACTTGTTATCGCAATAACAGAACCATTCATCATATCCAACACCTCATTATCTTTTTTCGAACATTTTTTGAATAAAAGATTTACTGTGACATTTTTCACATTCATCTAAAAAAACTTCCATTACAATGGTGAGAGTTGATTAACAACCATCATAAATGAAGACTACCAGATAAACCCTTCAATATATGTAATAAAAGTCACAGGGGGAGAGTATATGAACACATTTGAACGAACTTTTTATTCAAAAACTAGTAAATATTCATTTTTTGTCATATTAATTCTACTATTCACAGTTTGGATTGGGACTGAAAAGTTTTTACATTTTGACATGGCATTAATGGGATATTTGATTTCATCGCTTATTTTCGCAATCGGATTAACAATTCGTATGTGTGCTTGGCTAATTCGTCCCGCTACAAAACAGGTTGTAAAAAGAAGTATTAAAAATTTAAAAACGAAAAAGCGAACAAAACGAAATATTACGTCTATTTTAAAAACAGCATTTGATAATATTTTTCTTCAAAAATTTATCTTTAAACGTGGAATCTATCGTGGGATTACCCATTTC
Organism: Metabacillus sp. KUDC1714; assembly: GCF_014217835.1. Lineage (NCBI taxonomy): Bacteria > Bacillati > Bacillota > Bacilli > Caryophanales > Bacillaceae > Metabacillus > Metabacillus elymi. The sequence goes on along the minus strand of NZ_CP055263.1, from coordinate 5,379,027 downwards.
ATGATTGCATGGGGCTGTATTGGGTCGTTTGCGATCACATTTGGCTTAACGTTTGGGTGGATGCATTTTGAATTAGTTGACCCTGAAACTTATGTAATTGTCGTCATGGGATTGAATACGATCCAAATGGCTGCCCACGGTATATTCGCAGAAATGGTTTATAACGGATTGAATATCACAGCAACAATGGTATTGATTGGAGTATCAATGGCACTAGCGAGAAGAATTGTTAATCAAGATGTAAAAGTAACACAAAGAGCAGAGTTTGATCTATTTCCATTAGTTTTATTATTATCCGTTACAGTATCTGGTTTAGTTTTAACCGTTTCCTATGCTTTATTAGAAGGCTGGATGCATCATTATTTAACACTATTCCATCAAGTAACAGTGGTTGTTTTATTGATTTACTTTCCATTCGGAAAATTATTCCACTTGCCAATTCGACCTCTTGCAACTGCAGTACCAATGAACTATCAAGAGCATGTGAAAGTTGATACAAGACCTTGTAACAGCTGTGGAGAGACATATAGCTCAGATGATCAGATTTCGGACGTTCAAAGTATACTGGCTGTCCAAAGCTTTGACCTACAGCTAGAGGATGGCACATTTTTATCTGATTACTGTCCTGCTTGTCGAAGAAGGATTCGTGTCATGAAGCAGCTAAATATGGAAAATCCAATCCAATCTGAAACCAAGCCTGTTTTAACAATGAATGGAATTCACCTATCTGGCTTTGGTAAAACACGCACAGATGATTATTATGATCTTCCTGATCATGTGCAAGATGAATTAAAAAAATATAAAGATAAAAGGGGAGCCGAAAAATGAGTCAATTTTTAGCAAAAGAAGGCGTGAAAAATCTTCATAAACCAGGTGAAAAATTAATTACAACTCATTGTTGTTACTGTGGTATGCAGTGTGGTATGCATATCCGTGTCAATGAAAAATCAGGAAAAGTGGTTGGGGTTGAACCGCGATATGACTGGCCAGTAACAAACGGAAAAATGTGTCCAAAAGGTGTAACAGCCTATCAAACTATTGAACACGAGGATCGTATTTTAAAACCGTTAATTAAGAGAAATGGAAAATTAGTTGAAGCTTCATGGAAAGAAGCGCTAGATTTAATTGAGAAAAACTTTAAAAAGCTTCAAAAAGAGAGTGGAAAGGATGCTGTTGCTGTCTTTGGCGGTGTATCGATGACAAACGAAAAATGCTACCTCGTTGGTAAATATGCACGTGTTGGATTAGGCACTCGTTTTATCGATTATAATGGTCGATTTTGTATGAGTTCCGCAGCAGGTGGATTTATAAGAACATTAGGTACGGATCGTGGATCTACATTGCCTTGGCCGGAATTAGAGCACACTGATTGCTTCTTCATTGCAGGATCTAATACAGCAGAATGTCATCCAACAAGTATTCAATGGCTGTGGAAGGCAAAAGACAAAGGAGCTAAATTAATTGTTGCTGATCCTAGGGAAACACCGACAGCTCGTGTAGCTGATGTTCATTTAGATTTAAAACCAGGCACTGATTCAGCTCTAGCTAACGGTATGCTCCATATTATTGTAAAAGAAGGCTATGTAGATGAGGAATATGTAAGTGAGCGCTGTAACAACTATGAGGAATTGAAAAAAACAATTGAAAAATTCACACCTGAGTACACATCACAACTTACTGGTGTAGCTGTCGAAAAAATTATTAAAGCAGCACATATTTTCGGAATGTCACCACGCTCAGTTGTTATGTTTGCACGTGGTGTTGAGCAACAAACTAAAGGTGTTGACAATGTATCTTTATATACAACAATGGCATTACTTCGTGGACAAATTGGAAAATTCGCTTCAGGTGTTGCGACATTTACAGGTCAAGGAAATGGTCAAGGGGGACGTGAACATGGTCAAAAAGCAGATTTACTACCTGGTTATCGTAAACTAACAGACCCTGCAGCAGTTGAATATGTATCAAGTGTATGGGGAATTGATCCAAGTGAAATGCCAAAACCTGGGGTGTCAGCATATGAAATGTTTGATGAAATTGAACAAGGAAACATACGCGGAATGCATGTGATCTGTAGTAACCCTGCAGTTTCAGCCCCAAATTTAGAGCATATTTGGAAAGGCTTCGAAAAACTTGATTTTTTAGTTGTCAGTGATTTTTTTCTTTCAGAAACAGCACAATTTGCTGATGTCGTATTACCTGCGACAACTTGGGCTGAAGATGATGGAACAACAACGAATTTAGAAGGACGTGTTATTAGGATTCGAAAAATCCGAGAGCCACTTGGGGAATCACAACCAGATTGGAAAATCTTGAGTATGATTGCAGAACGTATGGGTCGTGGTCAATTCTTCCCATATAACAATGCTAGTGAAATATTTGAAGAATTCCGCTTAGCGTCTAAAGGTGGTAAAGCAGATTATTACGGAATTACTTGGGATCGTATTGATAGGGAAGATGGTGTTTTTTGGCCATGTCCTTCTAAAGATCATCCAGGTACACCAACAATGTTTACGGAATCTTTTGGTACTCCTGATGGAAAAGCAAATCTTGCATGTATTGAATGGCAGGAAGCAGGAGAAACACCAACAAATCAATTTCCGTTATTCCTCACTACCGGCCGTGTTGTCTTCCATTATTTATCAGGTAATCAAACTCGTAGAGTTAATTTTCTTTATGAACAATGCCCAGAGCCATATGCAGAAATCCACCCTGCTTTAGCAAGTCAATATAATATACACGATGGTGAACAAGTGAAGCTAGTATCACCACGATCACACATGGTGGTTAAAACTCGAATCACAAAAGCGATTCGTAAGGATACTGTTTTTGTTCCTTATCATTGGGGGAAAGAATTAGCTGTTAACCAATTAACAAGTGATCATCTAGATCCATACTCCAGGATGCCAGAATTTAAAGTTTGTTCATTAAAAATAGAAAAATTATAAAACTGATTGGCTCTTTTCTAAAAGATTGTTGTTTTTGAACAAAAATGATTAGGTTAATTGGAACGGATATGCGAGACTCCTGTGGGAGTAGCGGGACAGATGAGACCCCGCAGGCACTTCGCGCTGAGGAGGCTCATCGCCCGCCCCACGGAAAGCGAGCATCCTCTCGCTGCAATCAACCAACCCAATACTATTTTAAAAGCAACAAAGTTTGCGAAAACAGCCAACTGATTAAAAGAAAGAGGTGCAATATCGTCATGAATAAAATCATGTATTTAGAATTCGAAAGATGTATCGGCTGTCGAGCATGTCAAGCAGCATGTCGTGAATGTGGAGATCATGATGCAAAAGAACGAAACTATGTGGAATATGTTGACTTTACAGAAAGCCGCCAAACATATCCAATGCTTTGCATGCAATGTAAAGACCCAGCGTGTGCTCGTGTATGCCCAGCAAATGCCATTCAAATTACGGATGAAGGCGTTGTTTTATCTGCTATGGAGGAAAAGTGTATTGGCTGTCGTAACTGTACATTTGGCTGTCCATTCGGGATACCTAAGTTTGATTTTGAAGAGAATAAAATGTATAAATGCGACATGTGCTATGACCGTTCAAAGCATGATATTGCGCCAATGTGTGCTTCCGTTTGTCCGAGTGATGCTATTCGATTTATTGATTTTGATGAAATGCAGCAATTACGCCGGAAACGTTCTCAAATGAACTTAGTTGAAGGGAAAAAGCCCCAAGAGGGAAATAAGTGGGACTATGTACCTGAATTTTTCGGTGTATATACAGATTAAAATTAGAATCGAGAGGGAGTAGCGAAAATGGCAAATGATAATAAGCGAAAACGAAATGAAAAAGAAACTAAGAGTGATATGATTCATTTAATAGACAATCTAAATCGTGCTGATGATTTAAAATTTAATCGCCGCGCATTTTTGAAATCTGCTGTTGGAGCTTCCATTACACTTGGAATTGCTACTTTGCCTTTTTCTGGTTTAGCTTTCTCAAATAATAAAGATCACTCAAATCGTGTTGAAATCGCAAAACTAGCTGATATACCAAAAGACAGTGCCATTAATTTCAATTATCCTACAGATGATGAACCTGCTATATTAGTTCATACAAAAGAAGGAAAGTTAAAAGCATATAATAATAAATGTACTCACCTGCAATGTCCAGTTTTTTACGAAAAGGAAGAGTCAGTGTTACTCTGCCCCTGTCATAGAGGATTTTTTAGTGTAGACAATGGTCATCCTTTAGCTGGTCCACCTCAAAGAGAATTACCACTAATTGAATTAGAAGTTGAGGCAGGTACAATTTATGCGGTAGGGAGACAGATACGTCATGGGTAATAAATTCTACTGGATTATCATTTTTTCCACGTTACTTGTAAATGTCATCATGCTGCAAATGACAATTGAATCTTATTTTGGTGAGGAATATAAACATGTTTGGACATTTAGTAGTATAGCAATTATTTCCACTATCATCTGTCTTATTACTTTTATACAATGGAATAAACAAGAGTACAAATAGTTTTAAAACGGAAGGTGTGTAAAGTGTTTACATGCCTTTCTTTTTGTCTTTTTTCATAGATGGGCATCTTCTTAAAAAGATGATAAAATTAAAATCTGTATAATAGATCTATGTCATTAGAAACCACAATAATTTCGGGAAAGCCTTTTTTAAAACTAAGATAAGTCAGTAATTATGTATTCCAAGATGATCTTATGAACATAATGAAATTAGTATGGATTAGGAGGATGCATAAATGAACCATAACAAAGATTACGATCGTGACCATGATCGTGAAGACATGTTAACAGACGATCTATTAATTGATGTACTTGAGGCATCTTACAAAATAGAAAATGAGTTAATGAGGCAGTATATCATGACTGCAGAAAGAATTCATAACAATGAAGAGTTAAAGGACCGCTTACAAAATTTTGCACAAGGTAACGCTAAACGCACAAGTCAACTTGTAGATGAATTGAATCAAATGAAAAATCAGAAATGAACCTAAAGTTTTCCTTTTTGAAAACGATCATTCATTTAAATGGCCATTCACTTGGTGAATAGGTCATTTTGTATTGAATATAATACAATAGTGAGAAATATCTATGTAAATATGACAATCTAAATGTATTTATTTTATTAAACAACTGAATTGAGAAAACTGTTCATAATTTGTTAATAATTATGTTGTAACCTAGAGTACACAATACGTTAATAAAGATTGTCCAAATTTGGGAGATTGACAATATATAAAAAAATACGTTAGTATTTAGTACTGTTAATCAAAATATTTTTTTGAATTTTGATATAAACTAATGCTATTTTAAATTAAGAGGTGGCAACAATGAAAACAAAATTACGTTCTTTACTGAATAACCATATTAATTTTTTTGTTCTTGCAGTAGTTTTTTTATGGGTCAAAACCTATGCTGCTTACCGAGTAGAGTTTAGTTTAGGTATTGATAATGTGATGCAAGAATTTCTTTTATTCCTAAACCCTGCTAGCTCAGTTATTTTATTTTTGGGACTTGCTTTATTTTTTAAAGGGAAAAAATCTTTTATTTGGATGATAGTAATAGATTTTCTTCTATCATTCTTGTTATATGCAAATATTGTATATTATCGATTTTTCTCAGATTTCATTACACTTCCAACACTTACACAAACAGGTAATGCAGGTGACTTAGGTCAAAGTATTGAAGCATTATTAAAACCTTATGATGTTTTGTATTTCTTAGATACAATTATTTTATTAGTATTAGTTTTGACTAAGTTAGTAAAACCAACATCTATTAAAGTTAAAACTCGTTCGTTAGTTATGGTTTTTGCAACTGCTATTGCTTTTTTCGCAGTAAACCTAAGTTTAGCAGAAACAGATCGTCCACAGTTATTAACAAGAACGTTTGACCGTAACTATATTGTTAAATATTTAGGTATGTATAACTTTACAATCTATGATGCGATTCAAAGTACAAGAGCTTCAACACAACGAGCAATGGCAGATACAGATGATATTACAGAGGTTACGAATTATACAAATGCGATTTATGCTGAACCAAATCCTGATTACTTTGGTATTGCAAAAGGAAAAAATGTAATTTATGTTCATTTAGAATCAGTACAAAATTTTATCATTAACTATAAATTGAATGGTCAGGAAGTTACACCATTCCTTAATTCGTTAACAAAGGATTCAAGTACTTTCTACTTTGATAACTTTTTCCATCAGACTGGACAAGGGAAAACAGCTGATGCAGAATTTATGCTTGAAAACTCATTATTTGGATTACCGCAAGGAGCAGCCTTTTCAACAAAAGGTCAGAATACTTACCAAGCAGCTCCAGCTATTTTAGGTCAAAATGGTTATACATCTGCAGTATTCCATGGTAATACGAAATCCTTTTGGAACAGAAATGAGATCTATAAATCATTAGGTTATGATAAGTTTTTTGATTTAAGTTATTATAATGCAAAAGACGAAGATATTTTAAATTATGGGATGAAAGATAAGCCGTTTTTTAAACAATCTATGCCAATGCTAGAATCCTTAAGTCAACCTTTTTATACAAAATTTATTACAGTAAGTAATCATTTCCCATACCCATTGGATCAAGATGAAGCAACGATTGAGAAGCATACAACAGGCGATAGTTCAGTAGATAATTATTTTCAAACAGCTCGATATTTAGACGAAGCTATAAAAGAATTCTTTACTTATCTTAAAGAATCTGGATTGTATGAGAACTCAATGATTGTTATGTATGGAGATCATTACGGGATATCTGAAAATCATAATACTGCTATGTCTAAAGTATTAGGCAAAGAAGTAGGCGATTTTGAAAATGCTCAATTACAAAGGGTCCCACTATTTATCCATATTCCAGGTGAAGATGGGGGGGCAATGCATCAGTATGGTGGACAGATTGATTTAATGCCAACACTCATGCATTTACTTGGTATTGAAACAAAAGGATATGTACAAGTAGGGACAGATCTTTTCTCTAAAGACCATCAGACAGTAGTGCCATTCCGTAATGGAGACTTTATTACTGATAAGGTGACTGCTTTGAATGGGAAATATTATGATACAAATACTGGAGAACCAGTTGAGGAAACCGATGCAATAAAACAGTACGAACAAATTACTCAATTAAAACTTCAGATGTCAGATAAAATTGTAAACCAAGATTTATTACGCTTTTATACACCTGAAGGTTTTGAACCAGTTGACCCATCAAAATATGATTATACAAATCATAATGAATCAGAAACTGAATCAGAAGTTAAATAATTATTTCAACTACACAAGGTTCAATAGACGAACGAACAATTAGCTGTTAGGAGATTAAATCTCTTAACAGCTTTTTTTTGTACGACTTTTATTTTATATAATAAGTAAGACCGTCATTTCTTTTCAGTATAGTGATTGAACTTTTAATTAATAAAGTTTTAACGTATATTAAGCATTTAGATAAAAATACATGTTTTTATTTGAAACTTTTTACTATTTTGTTCGTATGTAATAGTATGAGAGGTATTATATTAGCCTTTGTCAGAGATTTATAGTAATACAGTATGAATTAAAAGTGAAAATTAAAATGTAAAGAGGGATTTAAAAATGTTTATATCTTATTTTTTGGTATTTCTGTTAGCGGCAATACCATTGTTTGAGCTAGTTACTGTAGTTCCGTTGGCGATTATTGGTGGATTATCACCAGTACCTGTAGCAATACTAGGATTTTTAGGGAATCTAGTAACAATCCTGCTTTTGGTCGTCTTTGTTGATAAAGTCAAAGGGTGGATGAAAGCAAGAAAACAGAAGCGAGTAGGTTTGAGAGAGGTCGAAGGAGGAGAGGCCCAGGGTATTGATGAGGCACTATCTGAAAAGGATTCCAAAAAGCAAAAACGAGCAAGGTCTCTTTTTGACAAATATGGTTTACCAGGGTTAACAATATTCGGTCCACTTCTTGTAGGTTCTCATATTTCTGCTTTTATGGCTATGTGCTTTGGATCGAAAAGAAGTTTAGTAACAGGCTGGATGATTACTAGTTTAGTAATATGGACAGTTGTATCAACTATTGCTGCTAGTTCAGGTGTGACTTTTTTTGCTCCAGATGTAGAACAGAACGGATTTCTTGTCCGAATATTTCAATGAAAAATAGCTTCTATGTACAAGATTTTGATTTATACATAGAAGCTATTTTTAATGAAGTTTATTTGCTTTACCACTCATTTGTTGGTTGGATTGATAGTTTATTTCCTTTATATGTTCTCTCACCAAAAAGAGTGATTAACGTACATTCAATAATTGAGGATGTAAGCTCATCGGCTTTATATCCTACGAACATACCTGAGGCAAGTTCTTTATCATTTTCATCCATCACACGAACTTTTTTTCCTTCTAATGAGGAGAGTTTCGCGTCTTGTAAAAAACCATACCAATTCTGCCAGTTAGAAACAATATGAGCACCTTCACCATTACTTGTGTAGCCAAGTAAACTATCATTGTCATCAATTTTTGCATTCATCTTTTTCATTATACAAAGGATAATTGTATGGATCATGGTGTATTCTTCAAGATTTAATCCAGAAGAAAACAGTAATTTCAATGAACAATTGGAAGAATCAATTGTTGCTTCAATGAGCTTTTTATCTTTAAGATAATAATTATATTCATTTTTCACGAATAGAAATCCTAATTCCTTAAGCGTAGATCCTACATTTTTTGAAGGTGAGAAAAATAAAGTTGCAGATAACATATGCTTATACTCCTTAAACACTAAAAAGTTGATTTACAGATTTTGATATGAATACAAGTGAAAAAGCTGATGATTTTACTCAGCTTTTCTCATCTTTTAGGAATCTATATATTCATTCGTTTTTCTTCAGAAATATCACTAAATTGTCCAATATAATATTTTACTTCGCCAGCATCATTGCTTACTTGACTTATTGTTAACCACTCAGGGTAAATTTCACCATTTTTACGTTTGTTCCAAATCTCACCTTGCCAGTAACCATTCTTTTTCACCTTATCCCATAGATCCTTATAAAATGATTTGCTATGTTGTCCTGATTGTAATAGATTTGGTTTTTTTCCAACGGCCTCTGCTAAAGTAAAGCCAGTTACCTTTGTAAATGCTGGATTTACTTTTTGAATCACACCATTAGGATTTGTAATCATCAATCCTAAGGCTGTATTTTCAATGATTTTATTTTCAATGCTAAGTTTTTCTTGAAAGTACATCCAGACGACAATTACAAAACTAAGTAGAGCAAATTCAGATAAAGCCATAAAGCCTATGGCATAGTGACCAGTAAAATTAAAGACTGCAGTTAAGACAAGTGGTGGAAAAAAGCCCCCAAGACCACCCATTGCAGCAACAATTCCATTTACAATTCCAGCTTGCTTAGTGAAATATTGCGGTACTAGCTTAAAAATAGTTCCATTACCTATACCTGCACAAAATGCTACTGTTAAAACTCCAACTGTGTAAAGTTCGATAGTAGGGGAGAAGGATAATAGGACACCAGAAAAGGTAAGACCTGCAAAAACAAGCATTAAGATGAAGTACGTGTTAAATTTGTCAGCTAACCATCCACCAACAGGTCGTAACACTGTTGCTAAAGCAATAAATCCGGCTGTACGCATGCCAGCTCCAACAGGATCAAGACCGAAATGATTCACAAGGAAATTTGGTAAATAAATCGTAAAAGCAACAAATGCACCAAATGTAATGAAATAAAATAGACATAAAAACCATAACGTTTGATTCCGATAAACCTCTTTAATTTGTTTCATGATAGGGAGATTAACTTTGTGTTCTTTTCTGTCACCGAGGATGAAATTGAATAAGGCAAATACGAATAAAAGCACTAAATAAAACCGTACTGTATTTCCCCATCCAAAAGTATTTGCCATGACTGGTGCTAAGAAAGCAGTTATTGCAGTTCCAATATTACCTGCACCATAAATACCATTAATTAAACCATGTTTTTCTTTCTTGTAGTATTTAGGAAGAGATGTTACCCCAATTGAGAATGTTGCTCCACCAACTCCTACTAACAACCCACCGATAATTAAATCTATTAATGAGTTCGCATAGCTAAGATAAAAGACTGGAAAAAGCAAAATGAGAAAACTGATTGTAAAAGTGATTCGTGCACCAAAACGATTTGTGTAATATCCTATTGGAATACGCAATAAGGAACCTAGTATAACTGGAATCGCTGTTACCAGTGCAATTTCTTGATCTGTTAAGTCGATATCTTGTTTAATATTTGGCATTAAGGAAGAAATTAATACCCAAACCATAAAACCCGCTGTTAAACTTAACGTCTGAAGAGGTAATTGATGTTTTTGACTCTTCATTATTAGTTCTCCTTTCGAACATGTCATTCATTTTTTAGCTATTTACGTGATATAGAAGTATAATAGCAAATGGATTCTTTTCTGTTTGTGAAAAATATCACAGCGATGAATTTATTTTAGACTTCTTTCGCAAACTTTGATTGCTTATAACAAGTATTACGGCGTGGTTGATTATAGTGAGAGATGCTAGCTTTCCGCGGGGATATAAGTCATTGCAAATAGCAAAACTACCCTAATCTTGCTGATCAGGGTAGTTAGTCATTTCTGTTAAAATTGTAAATTAATTAACACATATACCTTGGAAAAAGGATATTATTTTCAAGGTGGATGTGTTGAAACATATCATCCTCTAACATTTCAAGACGATTATAAACCAACCGATATGTGCCACATGCATCAGAAGGCAATAAATAATCATGAGTGATTTCACGAATTTTTTTTAAAATCTTCCCAGCTTGATCATGTTCAGCAACTAAAGACTGGATGATAGGAGTTAGTTCTTTTAGAGACTGCTCTGTTTTATTTTTTTCGTGTTTTATTATTTCTGGGAATGCAACTGTTTCTTCTTTTTTAAAGTGCTCATCAATTTCACTTTTTAACTCATTAAAAAGTGTTAATACCGTTTTAAGATGTGGATGCTTATCACCGTGAACAAGAGCAACTTTATTTACATATGGCGTCATTTGTTTTACTTCTGATGCGGCATATTGATGATGTATAGAAATGATATGATTAACAAGTTCTTCTGATTGAACTGTTCTCCAATCGGTTTCAGCAACTGAGCGGATGTTCTTTAGATAAAATTGCTCTAGTTCTTCTAAAAATTCTTCCTCTTTTAATTTCCTTTCAGAAATTGCCTGTTCAAGAGAACGTGTTCCTCCGCAACAAAAATCTATTTTATATTTTTTGAAAAAGTCACTGGATTGAGGGAACGCTGCAACTATTTCACCTATACTTGTAGTGCGATCAAATTTTTGATTATTCATAAATTGCACCTCCTATTTGAAGAATACATGATTGAGAATCAGAAGAATGTGATTCAAATCACAATAATATGAAGGATTTCTTGTTATTTGTTTAAATTCGTAACTCGACAAAAATATCAACTCTAACCATAACTATATACCTATTATAAAATTAGGTAAAAGGAATTATTGAATATCCAATAAATTCTTATTAGAACCATTTTTTAACAAGAACTATATGGTATTATATTCATTTTCTCAAAACAATCTATGCGATTGTACAAGCATCTACTATAATTAGTGAAGACATCTGAATTCTATTAGAGAAGAGAGGTTCATATGAAGGGGATAGGAAATAAGAATCATTTTATAGAAACAGTTCAAATGAAAGGTTTAACCATTTCACTTATCGCTTCAGCTGATCAGACTGAGATTATCCATCATAAGCTCGAACCAAATACTAGATGGGCTTTAGAACCTGAAGAAGGTTGGGAAGCACTCGAGTATTTAATTGTGGTTTCAGGAGAACTAAAACTGAGCACAAATGGTGGATATGAGATCTATAAAACTGGAGATTCATTTTATAGAAGTCCTGTAAAGGAACATTATGTTTTTCAATCAATAGGGACAACCGAATTTTTGTACGTTTCCTCGCAACCTGTATTTCATCGTTACAGTCAAATTTCTAGAGATTTAATGAACTTGGCAATATCGATCGAAAAAAAGGATGGTTATACTGGGGACCATTGTGCTAGAATTAGTAAACTATCGATGCTAGTTGGCGAAGCAATGGGATTAAATTCAAAACAGCTTTTACGCCTAAATATGGCCTCCTTCTTTCATGATATTGGTAAAGTTAAAATTCCTTTAGACATTTTACTAAAGCCTGAAAAACTCACTCAAGAAGAATGGGAAATAATGAAAATGCATACCTCCTATGGGAGACAAGTTCTAGAGGAGACAAAGCTACCATTATTAATGAGCGCTGGTCTTGTTGTCGAACAACACCATGAACGTTACGACGGGAAAGGCTACCCATTTGGGTTAGCTAAAGATGAGATTGAGGTAGAGGCTTCTATTATATCTGTTGTAGATTCATATGATGCCATGACAACTGATCGTTCTTATCAAAAGGGAAGATCAAAGGAAGAAGCCATTTTAGAAATTAACCGTTGTCGTGGAACGATGTATAATCCAATCATTGTCGATGTGTTTAATGATGTGAAGCACAAACTTTAGGAGGAAGAAAATAAAAATGAAAAAGTTCATACTTTTACTTGCTGCTTTATTATTTGTTGTTCTTATAACAGTAACACCGGCAAATGCAGCATATCTATCTGAGCATGATAAATATATTGAGGTATCTTACGAGGATGCTAGATATATTGCTGATTTACTAGGATTAAAAGGAATTCCGCTTGGTGATCAAACAGCTACGATGAGTTTTGATATTCAAGAAAATGCGATCAAAACAATTGAAAATCGTTTAGATACTGAAATCGATCACTATTATATTTGGTTAACAATTAATGGGCAACCAGTTCTAGGAATTGACCCACCGGTACCGATGTTTTAATAGTAGTATTCTTTTAAAAGATTAATTTCTCGCTAATCATTAGGAGTATCACGATGTGATCGATTATGATAAAAGTGGAATTAGTCTTTTTTTGTTTTGAAAATTATTAAATGCATGTACTCTGGTTAACACTTTGTCATCCAGCTTCCTAGATCCTTGGGGTCATAAGCCACTCAGGAATTAAAATAGATGATTATTTCAAAATAAACCTAAGATTCCGAATACTTCCCAGCTTATTGACCAATGTCATTCGATGAGATAAGTTAAGAATTGACAACAGGAACGGGGTGTTCTCTATGAATCTTTTAAAAAAGCTTATTTTCGTGCTAATTGGACTTATCATTACATCACTTGGAATTAAACTATTATCAGATAGCTTGCTAACATTTGGGGGAACAGCGGGTATTGCTACAATTCTAACATATGTAACGAATGTACCATGGGGTGTTCTATTCTTTATCGTAAATTTACCGTTTTTCATTATTTCCATTCAAGAATTAGGCAAATGGTTTACAATCTCTAGTCTTTTATCAATAACTGGGATTTCATTTATACGAGAGTGGTTCGATCTAGTTATCCCAGCGTTTGAAATTAATATTGTTATCGCATCTATTATTTCTGGCCTGCTGATCGGCTTTGGTGTTACATTTGTTCTAAATAATGGTTCTTCACTTGGTGGAATACACATATTAGGGTTGTATATTGATAAGAAATTTAGCATTAATCGAGGAATTGTTCTATTCGTATGCGACTCTCTAATCATTTTATTTGCTTTAGCATTGGTAGGTTGGTTTAAGGCAATATTATCAATTTCATGCATATTTATAGCTAGTAGTATTATTGGACGTTATAAAAAATCTCCAATAAAAGAAATGGAACGAGATCAAGAAGCTCAATTGGTAGGTAAAAGTTTACATTCATAATATATAATGATCACTACTCTAGATTGGAAACATTTTAGGGTAGTTTTTTTATAGCTTCTCATCTAATGTATAGGTAGGGGAGGAGATAAAGTGAAATATATAACAGTTAACCAAATGATTGATTCTGTAGATTCAGTGAAAGCTAAATTGTTTTTAAAAAGTCTTTGGTATGCAATAGAAGAAGACATTTTCTCTTTATCACTCGAATATGAAGTTTTTAAACATCAATTTATGCATTTACGAGCGAGTGCACCTTTAAATTGGAGCTTGGACTGGGATGGAACTCAGTTTGCATTATCGAGACAGATTAAAAATCATGGCGTTTTTTCAATTATTGCACAATCGAATGGAACTATTCTATATAAGTTTTCTTAAAAATCTCAGAAATGATCTGGGATTTTTTTTGTATAATTTTATTTCATTAGAGGGATTTTAAATTTGGCTATAAAAAAATAGTTTCTAGGAGGAATAGCAGTGCAGAGCCAAATGAATCAAGTAAACATCGGTGCTCATGAAATCATGGATTGTCATGAAGTACTTTGCAATACAATTAATGGTATCAATCTGTTTCAACTTTACCAACCATATTGTCAAGATCAAGAGCTTAAAAATATTTTACAAAATCAACTATCTTTCATGACAAATGAGTATAATTCTTTAGTTAATGCTCTAAAACACAAAGTAAATATCAATCGTTTACCTAATGTGAAAGTGAATATGAACTTTTCGCCAAGCTATGGTATAGGCAGTAATCCTGTTCCAGAGGCTCCAAACGCTTCAATCAATCAAATGAATGATCGTGATATTTCATCTGGAATGTTAGGGTGTCATAAGACTGGAGCTGTACAAAAAATGCATGCAGCTTTAGAATGTACGGATTCACAAATAAGAGAAATGATGATTCAGAGTGCGAAAAATTGTGCAGATCAAGCATATGAAATTTGGAGTTATATGAACAACAAAGGTTATTATCATGTACCAACCTTTGATCAGACTACTACACAATCTATGATAAACAGCTACCAGCCAAGCAGTTTATATAATAACCAACAACAATCAATATAAAAAAATGGAGGTTTCACATATGCATACTCAACAACATGCCCTACAACAAATTAATGAATGTCGTCAAACAGTCCAACAATTAATTCAACAAACAGAGCAAGGTAGTCAACTATATAAACAAATGCTTCAACAAGAACAACAAAATGTACAAATGCTTCAACAACTATTACAACGTGAACAACAAGCAGTTCAAGTCATTCAACAAAGCCTGCAAGGTCACAACAAAGCAATACAGCAATGTCAGCATGTTTTAAACACATGTAATCAAATGCAACAAGAAATTTCACAAGTTGGATCATATAATGTTGAACCATCTTACCAAAGGGTACCTAATCAGCAACAACAGCTTCCAAGCTACCAAAGTTTCCAGCAAAATAGACAATTTATCCAACAATAAATCTTATAAAACAGGGTTAACGTATAAGTTTCATCGTTAACCCTGTTTTATATTATTTTTCATTTCAACTAGTTGACATATATAATTGAAGTCCTTTATAATTTATCTTGAATTCAAGATTATTTTATTATCTATGAAATTATAAAATTCTTGTACTTTAAATAAGTGTCTTGACATCCAGCTCCAGCGCCTAGCGCCTAGTGAACTTCACACTCCTCTTTGCGTTAAGTCAACATCGAATCGCTTCCGCTCTTCGTGTTTCCTTTATCTCATACGAAGTGCTCTTGTTTCTCGTCGCTGACCAAGGCGCTTGCGCTTTTGTTCTTAGAAAGGAAGGTTTTTATGAATATTAAGCCGTTATTAGGCATCCATCATGTTTCAGCACTTACTGCAAATGCAAAAGAAAACTATCATTTCTATACGAAAGTATTAGGTTTAAGACTAGTTAAAAAAACTGTCAACCAGGATGATACATCTGTTTATCATTTATTTTATGCCGATGAGCGAGGAAATCCAGGTACAGATTTAACATTCTTTGAAATTCCTCATTCTGGTAGAACATACCCTGGGACGAATAGTATTACTGCTACATCTTTACGTGTGAAAGATAATAAGGCACTCCACTATTGGAAGAATCGCTTTGAGCAATTTAATGTTGATCATGATGAAATAAGCAATGAAAGTGGAAGAGCAACACTTTCATTTCGCGATCAAGAGGGTCAGCGTTTAATACTAGTATCTGATGAAAATAATGTAGGTGTAGCAGGTGGGAAACCTTGGGCTAACAGCCCTGTTCCACAAGAAAATGGTGTAGTTGGACTAGGGCCGGTTCATTTAACAGTGTCACGTCCTGAGCGAACAATAAAGGTATTAACAGATTTAATGGGCTTTCGAGAAAAGGATGGTTACACAAAAGATGAGGATCAAAAACAAGTCCGAGTCTTTGAAACAGGAGAAGGTGGAACTGGAGCAGAAATACACGTAAGTGAATTAGATCAGGTGGGACGTGAGAGACCAGGTCGTGGAAGTGTTCACCATGTCGCTTTTCGTGTGGAAGATGTAGAAGAATTAAACAAATGGGTAGACATATTAAATGCAAATCATTTGTCTAATTCTGGGTTTGTAGAACGTTATTATTTCCGTTCATTATATTTTAGAGAGCCTAATGGTATATTATTTGAGCTAGCGACAGATGGTCCGGGTTTTGAAGGGGACGAAGATTTCGAACATTTAGGAGAAAAACTAGCATTGCCACCATACTTTGAAGCGCAAAGAAAAGAAATAGAAGCAAGACTAGAACCATTAGATACGGAACAATAGCGCTTATCCTCAGTACTAGAATTTTATAATTTCATAGTCAACAGGAAAAACAAAGGAGTGTTTTTATGCAACATATTTTCAAAGAAGGAACAGATCACAAACTCCCTACTTTACTATTACTTCATGGTACAGGTGGAAATGAACGAGATTTATTACCAATAGCTGATATGATTGCTCCAAATGCATCTGTACTTGGGGTAAGAGGCAATGTCCTTGAAAATGGAATGCCACGGTTTTTTCGCCGTCTAGCTGAAGGTGTGTTTGATGAGGAAGATTTGATTTTTCGTACAAATGAACTAAACGAATTCATTTCAGACATGGCAGATCAGTATCAATTCAATCGAAACAATGTAGTTGCGATTGGGTATTCAAATGGGGCCAACATTGCTGCTAGTCTTATGTATCATTACAACAGGGCTCTAAAAGGAGCAATTTTATTACACGCAATGGTTCCTAGAAGAGGAATCCAAATACCTGATTTGTCTGAAACCTCTATTTTTATTGGAGCAGGCACAAACGATCCAATCATTCCACCAGCCGAAACAAAGGAGCTTGCTGATGCATTAAAACTAGCGAAAGCTGATGTCACCGAGCATTGGGGAGATGCTGGTCACCAGTTAACGAGAGAGGAAATAATTAAAGCAAAAGAATGGTTTGAAAAAAACTATACGAAATAAAAAGTAAAATACGCTTGGTATTATTCAAGCGTATTTTACTTTTTATTTTCGATTTCAAATATTGAAACCACGTTGCTTTTAGAAAAACCCATTATTATAGACTATTAGTAGGTTCTAAACATTTTGCTGATTCATTTTTCGGTGAATTCACAATGCTTGAAACAGAGTATACATCCATTAATTGGTCGTTAAATGGTACTAGTAGCGTTTTGAGTTTTTCTGTGTCTTGGACATCTCTATCCAACCAAAGGTCATATTCTGAGGGGGGAAGAATAACTGGCATTCTGTCATGGACATCCTTCGTTAATTCATTAGGTGTTGTTGTTATAATTGTGCATGTGTAAAGTGGTTTGTCTCCTTTATCCCAACACTCCCAAAGACCTGCAAAAGCAAATGGTCGACGATCCTTCATTATAAACCGATAAGGTTGCTTTTCTTTCCCTTGTTTTTTCCATTCGTAAAAACCATCACTTAAAATTAAACATCTTTTTTTCTTAAAAGGCTGTTTAAAACTTACCTTTTCATCTAATGTTTCTGCTCTCGCATTTATCATCTTGTACCCAATTTTCGTCTCCTTTGACCAAGGCGGTACAAGACCCCATTGCATTTTCGTTCCAACTCGTTCCTGTCCATTTGAACCAATTACTAAAATATTTTGCGAGGGAGCAATATTATATCGGTAATCAAGTTCTTCATTAAAAATGAAGTCAAATTGGTCTTGTAAAATCGGTTGTTCGGTTGCTAATGAAAAGCGTCCACACATAAAAACCACCACCATTATGGTTATTTCAGTCCATTATACTAAGATGATACAGGAAAATAAATTACTTGTGAAATATGAAGACTAGGTTTTTTACCCATAACAGAGTGATAACTACTTACATATAGTAAACCAAACATGTGTGGAGGTGATATTATGGGTGGCGAAGGTGGTTACGGATACGGAGCAGGATTTGCTCTAATCGTCGTTTTATTTATTCTTTTAATTATTATTGGTGCATCTTATATGGGTTATTAATCAAGGAGCATAATAAAAAAATGCTAACAAAATTGGGTCAAACCTATCCAACGTTTTGTTTTACATTGGAGGGTCTGACCCTTTTGTTTAAGGGATTCTCATTTATCCAAAAAATCAACTCATAACTTACATATATAGAGCATATTACTTTTCATTTTTAGAAAAATATAGCAAAATAATTGTGTATGAAAGAGAGGAGTGTACAGAATGAAAAACTTGCAAAGCACGACTACATTACATAATGGAATTGAAATGCCTTGGTTTGGTTTAGGAGTATTCAAGGTGAAAGATGGATCAGAAGTCATTAATTCAGTTAAAGCAGCGATAGAAGCAGGTTACAAAAGTATTGATACAGCGGCTATTTATGGTAATGAAGAGGGTGTTGGTAAAGCAATTGCAGAATCAAATGTACCTCGCGAAGAATTATTTATTACAACAAAGGTGTGGAACTCGGAACAAGGCTATGATTCCACTTTAGCTGCTTTTGATGAGAGCATGAAAAAGCTAGGACTTGAATACTTAGATTTATATCTTATTCACTGGCCAGTTCCGGAACAAAATAAATACAAAGAAACATGGAAAGCACTTGAAACGTTATATAAAGATGGCCGAGTTCGTGCAATAGGTGTCAGCAACTTCAAAGAGCATCATCTAAAGGATTTATTGGAGGATTGTGAAGTGGTACCAATGGTTAACCAAGTGGAATACCATCCACGTTTAACTCAAACAAGTCTTCATGAGTTCTGTAAACAAAATCGTATTCAGCTTGAAGCATGGTCCCCACTAATGCAAGGCGGCTTATTTGAAGAACCAACACTTCAAGAAATTGCTAGAAAATATGGAAAATCGACTGCTCAAGTCATCCTACGGTGGGATTTACAAAACGAAGTTGTGACAATTCCGAAATCAGTTAAACCTCATCGTATTCAGGAAAATGCGAATATCTTTGATTTTGAATTAAGCTCAGAAGATATGGAGAAAATTAATTCGCTTAATCAAGATCAACGCGTAGGATCTGATCCAGATGTTATGAATAAACTGTGAAATAAAAATAAAATTAGAATCGGCTGAATTTATTTATTTTCAGTCGTTTTTTTGTGCTTTCTGGGATATAAGATAAGGCAGTTGAAAACATTAAACGGTAAATAGCTTTCAAAGGAGGCAATGCAATCAAAATGGCAAAACCGTTATTTTGTTTGTTTTTATGCGTATTAGTCTATTTTTTCCCAATAAAGGATAGCCGAGTGATTGCAAATACAAATAGACAAACTTTTGTATCAGAGCACCAATTAAATGAACTACTTAGTAATCATCCATCTCTACAAGGGGCGATTGCTGGGGTCAGTGTTCGATCAGCTTCATCTGGGGAATTATTGTATACATATAATGGTGACACACGTTTAACCCCTGCTTCAAATATGAAGCTGTTTACTGCAGCAGCAGCGTTAACAACATTAGGAAAGGATTATACCTTTCATACAGACTTATTAACAGATGGATCTATTAAATGGAATGTACTTGCGGGAAATTTATATATAAAAGGAAAAGGAGATCCAACACTTTTGCCTGAGAATTTTGATCAATTCGCTAAAGAGTTAAAATTGAAGGGGATTAAAATGATCAGTGGCGATTTAATTGGAGATGATTCTTGGTATGATCAAGTTCGCTATTCAATTGATGTACCTTGGAGTGATGAAGCAGCTTATTATGGTGCAGCAACAAGTGCGCTAACTGCATCACCAGATAAGGAATATGATGCAGGGACAATTATTATTGAGGTTAGTCCGAATGAGAAAATGAATAAAACTGCTAAAGTTGTTGTCCGACCCCAAACGAGTATTATAAACATAATTAATAAAACTCAAACAGTTTCCTCGGATGTAACAAGTAACATTAAAATCTCAAGAGGGCATGGTAATAATGTCATTACAATTGAAGGTAATATTCCATTAAAAGCGTCTAATCTGAAAGAAAGGATTGCAGTTTGGGAGCCGACAAAATATGCTTTGGACTTACTAATACAATCCTTGAAAAAACAAGATATTAAGATACTAGGTAGTATTAAAGTAGGAACTACGCCTGAACATGCAGAATTACTACTTTCTCATCAATCGATGTCATTGTCAGAACTGTTAATACCCTTTATGAAATTGAGCAACAATGGCCATGGTGAACTATTAATTAAAGAAATGGGAAAAGTGTTTAAAGGGAATGGTAGCTGGGAAGATGGATTAGAGGTTGAACAAGTTGCCTTAACAACACTGGGTATACGAATGCAAGAGATTGAAATAAGAGATGGTTCAGGTATTTCACATATGAATCTTGTTCCAGCGAATGAAATCACTGCCTTGTTATATCATGCTAAGCAAATGGACTGGTTCCCTACATTTGAAGCATCATTACCTATAGCAGGTAATACAGACAAAATGATTGGTGGAACATTGCGAAAAAGGATGAAAAACGTTGCTTTAAAGGATAATGTAAAAGCAAAAACAGGAACACTTACAAATGTTAGCTCACTATCGGGGTTTATAAATGCAAATAATGGTGAAACCTTTATTTTTTCAATCTTACTTAACCATTTAAAAGATGAGGCCAGTGGAAAACAAATTGAAGAACAAATTATTAAGATATTAGCAAATAATGAAATCTAATTGATGTAAGCACAACGTTTGAATAGTCTTTTTGTTTTTGGAATAATGTGGAGGGTGAATCAAACTAATATGGGAGGGGTATTAGATCTTATGAAAGTTTTAGTAGTAGGTGCAAATGGACAAATTGGAAAACAACTCATTCGATTACTAAAAGAAAGTAATGGATATACAGTTAGAGCTATGGTTAGAAACGAAGAACAGGTCCAAGAATTTAAGCAAAACGGTGTAGAGGCTGTAATGGCTGACTTAGAAGGCAGTGTAGAAGATATCGTAAATGCTGCTAGCGGTTGTGATGCAATTGTTTTTACAGCTGGTTCTGGAGGACACACTGGGGCAGATAAAACATTATTAATTGACCTTGATGGTGCAGGAAAAACAATTGAAGCCGCAGAAAAAGCAAATATTAAACGTTTTGTAATGGTGAGCGCGCTCCAGGCTCAGAAAAGGGAAAATTGGAATGAAAAAATAAAACCTTATTACGTGGCAAAGCATTATGCTGACAAAACACTAATGCAATCTAATTTAACTTATACAATAATTCGTCCAGGTGGACTATTAAATGAACCAGGTACAGGTAAAATAACGGTTGGTGAAAACCTAACAAGAATGACAATTTCAAGGGAAGATGTAGCTAGAACAATTTTTGCATGCTTAAAGGAAGAACATACATATAATCAATCATTTGATCTTGTTTCAGGGGATGAATGGATAGCTGATGCATTGAAAAAAATGTAAGGTGTAGGTAGCTATTTAAAAAGGATTAAAGAACATTGGACAAAACCACAATTTGATGCACGTTAACGAACTGCACCTTATCATAACTTAAAGGGATGTAATGCCATCTTTCCCTGTGCAAAGATCTCCAATAATCAATATTCAACTTCAAATGTTCTTCTCCTTTTCATAGAAACTCCTTTGAATGAATCAAAAGATTCACTAAAGGAGTTTTTTCCTGTATCCACTAAAAAACACTGTTATTTATAAAATGATCTCTGAATTTTCTCTTTAACAGTAGGTGGTTAATATTCTATAATAGGATGAAATTCCCAATCTTCTGTTTTTATTCTATAAAATGTAAAGGCTTACAGTTTGGGTTTGTAAATATAAATTGGAAGGTGATAAATATAAGCTTGTAAAGTTTACTTACAAGAAACGTCTCAAAGAAAAAGTAGATTGTCATATATAACAAAAGCTCCACTAAATCTCGAAAACTTAAATCTAGTATTAAATCTATTCATTTACTGCTCTTTTTCTTTAAAACATTTGAAAGGTGATGAAATGAACGTGAGGAAAAAATCTCTAACAAAAAAAGTATTAGCCGTATCTCTTGCTGTTCCACTTCTTATGACAGGCTATCAAGGTAATGCTTTCGCTACTAATTCCCAAGGAGGACATAATTTAGTCCAAGGCAACGGGATCCAACTAGAATATCTTGACAGAGGGTTAGTTGCAGCTAGCACTTCTGAAGGGATATTTATTAGCTGGAGACTTTTAGCTAATGAAGTGACTGGTTATTCTGATTCAGGATTGACAGGAGTAAACTTCAACGTGTACCGTGATGGTGAAAAAATTGCTATGGTAGAAGATAGTACAAACTTTTTAGATGTAGATGGTAATGATTCTTCAACGTACTATGTTGCTGCAGTTGATAATGGAAAGGAAATCGATCAGAGCTCGACAACCACACCCTGGGACCATACATATTATGATTTGAAATTAAAGAAGCCGTCAGATGGTGTAACACCAAGTGGTGAAGTATATTCTTACACAGCAAATGACATGAGTGTCGGGGATGTTGACGGTGATGGTAAATACGAATTTTTTGTTAAATGGGATCCAACAAACTCAAAAGATGTATCACAGAAAGGCTATACAGGAAAAACTTATATTGATTGTTATACATTTGATGGCACACTGTTATATCGAATTGATCTTGGAGTAAACATTCGATCAGGAGCTCATTATACACAATTTTTAGTTTATGATTTTGATGGAGATGGAAAATCAGAATTAATGTTTAAAACAGCTCCAGGAACAAAAATGATAAAGTTCGACAAGAATGGCGATATCTCTTCAGAGAAGTTTATAACAATGCCTAAAGAAGATAAGCTAGATGGATATAGTCACCAAGATGACTACCGTATGAGCAGTGAAGATTATTATGATCATGTTGTCGACATGTTTATGGATTGGCATAAGCATGAAGAAGTTGTAAACGGAAATTGGCCAGAAACACTTGAAGAAAGTTTTGGAATAGAAAAGAAGTATAAATATCCTCTATCTCAGGATGATGCTGAAAGTTTAGCTGATTACTTTATTGATGAATATGCTCCAAGTCGAAGTAGCAGAAATAATTTAAGAGATTTTGAAGGTTTTATTGTTAAAGGTCCTGAATATTTAACCGTATTTAATGGTGAAACAGGTGATGAACTAGAAACCATTCGATATAAATATGGGCGAGAAGATGATGGACTTATGTGGGGAGATTATGCAATGTCTAGAATCGAGCCCGGTAACCGAGTTGATCGATTTCTGGCTGGGGTAGCCTATCTTGATGGGGAAAAACCTTATGCAGTTTTCTCACGTGGCTATTATACTAGAGCTACCATGGTTACGTATAGCTGGGATGGCGAGCACATAAAAGAGAATTGGGCGGTTGACAGTGGCTGGACTCCAATGAGCAATCCGTTTAATGATGGTCCACATGGTAGATTAGGAACAGATAAGGAATTTGGTTCACTTACAACCCAAGGTGCACATTCATTAAGTACAGCAGATGTTGATAATGATGGAAAGCAAGAAATCATTTATGGGTCTTCAACAATCGATCATGATGGAACCTTATTGTATAGCTCAAGTGATGTGATGCCACCTGAGAGTGCGACCCCTGGAGCAACTGCAGGTTTAGGCCATGGTGATGCATTGCATGTTGCAGATATCAATCCTGATCGATCTGGTTTAGAAATTTTCATGGTACACGAAGGTGGAGCATACGCACCATGTGGTTATGCACTTCGCGATGCCAATACAGGAAAAGTGATTTATGGTGGATACACTGGTAAAGATACAGGAAGAGGAATGATAGGGGACGTAGATCCTGAGCACAAAGGATTGGAAACATGGGCTGTCGGACTTTGGTCAGCAGATGGTGAGAAAATTAACAATTCTGTACCAGGAACAAATATGAATATTAAGTGGTCAGCTGATATGACTACGCAAATTGTAAATGGTTCAATAGAACAAACTCCAACGATACAAGATTGGACAAAAGGAACGATATTAACGGCTACTGACACTAGAACGAATAATTACACAAAAGGAAATCCATCTTTAGTTGCAGATATTTTTGGTGATTGGAGAGAAGAACTTCTTGTACGAACAGCTGATAGTAATTCGATTCGAATATACCTAAGTTCAGATGTGACAGATCGGAAATTATATTCACTAATGCATGATCCACAGTATAGAACTGGTATTGCTTGGCAAAACGTTGGATATAACCAACCGTCTTATACAAGTTATTATTTTGGATCTGATACGGATTGGGGAAATGTACCTGTTCCAACGTATTGGACACCAGGTGTATTCAATGTAGTACAAGACTTATTGGCCACATATTCGAAAAATGGTGAACTAAATAGTCCGCTTAATAAAAAGTTAGAAAAATCTTTAAAACAAGCTGAGCATCATGCTGAAAAAGGCTCTAATAAAAAATCCATATCATTTATGGAAAAGTTCATGAATCAGATAAACCAGAATAACAAGAAAACGACAATTTCTGATAAAGCAAAAGTAAACTTAACAAATCATGCTGAACAAATAATTAAGATGTTGGAAACAAAATAATAATAGGACGAACAGCCGCCATGTATTTTAAGCGGCTGTTGTTTATTAAAAATATATTTTTTCTGCAAAAGCTTTTGATCATAGTAGCGTAATTCTGAATAAGGCTGATTTTCTTTTCATAGAAATGGGTAATATATAAATGTCTAGGAAAGTATCGGTGATAAAATATAAAAGGGGGAAGATAGATGAAACTAACTCCAGAACAACGTATTCAGTTACATGGTTTTAATAATTTAACTAAATCATTAAGTTTCAACATGTATGATATTTGTTATACGAAAACAAGAGAGGAACGCGAAGCTTATATCGAATACATCGATGAACAATACAATGCTGATCGGTTAACAAATATTTTAAAATCTGTAACTGAAATTATTGGTGCACATGTATTAAATATTGCAAAACAAGATTATGTCCCGCAAGGAGCAAGTGTAACAATTCTAGTTTCAGAAGGACCAGTAGTAGAAGTACCAACTGAATCATATGATGAATCCCCAGGTCCACTACCCGAAGCAATTGTGATGGGACTAGACAAAAGCCATATTACCGTTCATACATACCCAGAATATCATCCAAACGAAGGAATAAGTACCTTTAGAGCCGATATCGATGTATCAACATGTGGAGAAATCTCACCATTAAAAGCATTGAATTATTTGATTCATTCATTCGATACTGATATTATGACAATGGATTACAGAGTGCGTGGCTTTACTAGAGATATTAATGGAGAAAAATTATTTATCGACCATGAAATTAGTTCCATACAAAATTATATCCCAGATGAAGTGAAAAATCAGTTTGATATGATTGATGTAAATATATATCAAGAAAATATTTTTCACACAAAGTGTAAGCTAAAAAAGTTCGATTTAAATAATTATTTATTTGGTTATTCAAAGGATAAGTTAAGTGAAAATGAACAAATAGAAATAACTGACCGTTTAACAAAAGAGATGGATGAAATTTTTTATGGGAAAAATATTAATTAATTATTTATGACTATAAAAAAGGGGTGAGATACTTAATCTCATCCCCTGTATATTATTAAGCTTCTTTAGCTGCTTGAATTTGAAGAGAAATCTTAATTTGATCGCCTACTAAAACGCCACCAGCTTCTAATGGAGCGTTCCATGTTAAGCCGTAATCACTACGTTTGATTTTTCCTTCTGCCCCAAAACCGGCTTTTTCATTTCCCCATGGATCAATTCCTGTACCTTCAAAAGTAACTGCAAATGTTTCTTGTTTCGTCACACCGTGAAGAGTTAAATCACCAGTAACGTTATATTCATTTTCGTCTGTTTTTTCAATGGTATTCGACTTGAATGTCATGGTTGGGTTATTTTCAACATCAAAAAAGTCTGCAGAGCGTAAATGATTATCACGATCCTCGTTACGAGTATCAACACTTGCTAAATCTACAGAAAATGCAATATCAGCAGTAGTTAAGTCTGTTGGATCAGCTTCGATTTCTGCATTAAAGCTTTGGAAACCGCCTTTTACTGTAGCAAACATCATATGTTTTACAGAAAAATCAACCCCACTATGTGTTACATCAAGATTCCATTTTGTTTTAGCCATTTTTTTCTCCTCCAATAATTAACTTTGTTTAAAATATCTCAGTTTAAAGATTTATTACTCTGAGATGAATTATATTACCTCATGAAGATATTGTCAATTAAAAAATTCAAAAGCGTATTATGTAGAAATTCCAGCCAACTAACAAGGAATATCTCCAAAATATCTGTGATAAAAATCATATTTTTTACAATTTATTTTAAATTTCAAACACTGTGTGAAGTGTATTGAATTCGCTGTAAAAAGAGAGTACAGTAAGGCTATAGAAAGTTAGTGAAAACAATCACAAACTTTCTACTAAATAAGCTAGCTAGCTTCCAATTTTTTTAGAATGAATTGTGAAAACATTCACAAAATATAAGGAGATGGTTTTCGATGAAATGGTTAAGAGGACCGAGAATGGCAATGATTTGGACTGTATTACGTATTTGGTTAGGTATTCAGTGGTTAGAAGCAGGGGTCCATAAAGTAACCGGAGGATTTGATGCAACTGGTTTTGTACACGGGGCTATTGGTAAAGCGGGAGGAGATCATCCTGTCGTACAAGGATGGTATGCAAACTTCCTTGAAGCATTTGCTCTTCCTAATATCGGCCTGTTTAACATATTAATTCCTTTCGGAGAAGTCCTAGTTGGTGTAGGATTAATCATAGGAGCTGCAACAATTCCAGCTTTAGTTGCAGGAGCATTTATGAATTTAAACTTCTTACTAGCAGGTACAACAAGCACGAACCCTGTGCTTTATACAGTAGCCATCTTATTAATGGTAGCAAATACTGCAGCATACTACTACGGGGCAGATAGAATTTTAGTTCCATATTTGAAACAAAGAATGATTAATCGTCGTCACAAGCATAAAAATACTAGAAAGCCAGAACACATTCCTGCTCATTAATTACAAATCGTTAATAAAATAAATTAAAAATCCCCTTACAGGAAGATCAAGTGAACATGACAAAATGTTCCTAACAATCATCTTGAAAGGGGATATTTTTAATCGTTAATTTTAAAAATGATCGTTATTCAAATAATAAAAAGGATAGTCCTCTATCCTTTTTATTATTTCCGAATATTTATTTTTGAAAAAAAACATTAAGTTTTTGATTGCGAATTTCTCTTTCTTCATCAGAAGCTAAATCATACTTTTTTAATAAATGGAACAATTCATTTAGGTTCTTTTGGCTTTGAGTAGCTGTAAGGTACTGTGAACATTTTTCCGCAGTAGTGGGTAATAAAAAAGGTCTTTGATCCGCAAGTTTTTTCTTTACATCATCTAGTGTATGATCTAAATTACATGAATTCACCATTATTCCTCCTTAGCCCCCAATATGAGACATTTCAATTTTGGTCCGTTTAGTAGTAGACTCACTTCGTTCAACAGAATAGCGATCTTTTCTACCATGCCAAATGGTTTGAAGATACTCTGCTAATTGTTCATCTGATAACTTGGACCTTAAAGGGTCACGTAAATCATGTCCCTTTGAAGCAAATAGACATGTATACAATGTTCCATTTGCAGAAAGGCGAGCACGGTTGCAAGTGGAACAAAAGGCATCTGACACAGATGATATAACACCAATTTCAGCATCAGATCCGATATAGCGATAGCGAGAAGCTACTTCGCCTGTATAGTTCGGATCGATTGCTTCAACAGGCATTATTTGATCGATATCTTCAATAATTTGTCTTTTGGGGTATACATCTTTTAGATTCCATTTATTTGTGTTGCCAACATCCATATATTCAATAAATCGTAGAATATGGCCTTTTTCACGAAAATATTTCGCCATTGGAATAATTTCATGATCATTCATTCCGCGCTTTACTACCATATTAATTTTCACTTTTAAACCGACTTCAGCTGCTGCTTCAATTCCATCCATGACAGCTTTTACAGTAACACCACGGCCATTTATTTTGCCAAATACTTCGTCATTCAACGAATCAAGGCTAATTGATACTCGACTTAGACCAGCTTCTTTTAAAGCTTGAGCATGTTTTGGTAGTAGAGAGCCATTTGTTGTCATGGCAATATCACAAACACCATTTATTTGTTTTATCTTATTAATGAGGTTAGGTAAGTCCTTCCTCATTAGTGGTTCGCCACCTGTAATTCTGATTTTCTGAACTCCTAGAGAATGAACGAAAATTTTTGTGAGGCGCTCTATTTCTTCATAGGATAATAGTTCGTTTCTTTTTAAAAAAGGATAATCAGGTCCAAATATCTCTGCTGGCATACAATAAGTACAGCGGAAATTACATTTATCTGTAACGGAAATTCGTAGGTCACGAAGGGGGCGGTTAAAGTAATCATTGATTGTGTTAGTTGTTTTCAATACAAAATCCCTCCCTCTATAGTTTATCATCTAGTATTACTTAAGTGTGTGAAGTTTCTCACATTTTTGCATTTGATTTGCTCTAAAGCTTTATAAACCGATTCTCCCAAGAGCAATAAAGAGTTCGTTATATGTAGATTTGGCAAACACTTTGCTGCAAGTGTTTGCCAAATCTAGTGTTACCGCTAAAGAAATTTATAGTTAAACGGCTTAAATATTTACAATTCTATCTTTATGAGAATAGACATTAAATGACTGATCACGAATAAATCCGACAGCTGTAATATTTAAGTCTTCAGCTAGTTTGATCGCCAGGTCTGTTGGCGCAGATTTAGACAACACAATTCCTACTCCAATTTTAGCTGCCTTAACCAAAACTTCTGACGAGATTCTCCCACTAAAAACAATGATCTTTTCTCTTGTTGGCATTTGATTTAATATACTATATCCAAATAATTTATCTAAGGCGTTATGACGACCAATGTCAGTTCGACTAACAATCAATTTATCGGATGTACAAAGGGCAGCGTTATGGACGCCACCAGTTTCTTGAAAAACAATACTACTTGTTTGCATTTCATTCATCAAGTTTATGCATTGGGAAGGAGAAATAGTTAGTTTAGAAGTTGAAGTTTTAGCAGTTCGAACATCATTATGAAAATAAAATTGTCTGCTTTTACCACAGCAAGAACCAATAAACCGTTTCGAATAATACTGTTGACTTGTTGTTACATCAACATGTAATTTAACATGTGCATATCCAGCATCCTCATCAATATTTAATGAGTCTATATCTTTATGAAACCGGATTACACCTTCAGAAGCTAAAAAACCGATCACCATTTCTTCAAAATGAGTAGGGGTACAGACTATCGTAGCAAATTCTTGATCATTCACAAAGATTGTTAAGGGGAATTCAGTTACAATATCATCCACAGTTTCTACTAATTGGCCATTTGTATACTTTATGATTCTTTGATTTACACTAATATTTTTTATCATAAACTTCACCCGTTTTGTAAGATTACTAAAGTATAAACATATAATAATTTATTAAACAAGTATAAAAGGTTACCTAATTTATACTAAAAATATTTCTTTTTTTAAAATAAGGATCTGTAAAACTGGTTGTTGATTTCCGCTGCAGGTGTTCGAATACAATCAACAAAGTAAAAAAAACTATAGTTAGCATTAACAGAGCCCAAAAGAATTGTAAAAACAATAAAATTAGCTTGCTTAACAAATGTTAACATGGTAGTATTTTTTTACAATGTTCAAGAATTTGTAACATTTTGTTTCGGGATAGCGATCCTGTCTGCGGCTCAAACTGTTACAAATATGTAAGCGATTAATTGTTGGTCCGATAGTAGCGAATCCTGCTTGAAACTAACCGTCAATCACCTTTATGATATGCATATTTAATTTGCATATTTTATCGGAGATTGACGGTTTTCTTTAGTGTTATGATACTATTAAATTCTGAATCTTTTGCTTATGTTTGGTAAACACTAATGAGCTCGTAGTAGAAGTGAGTTTTTGATGGTGACACAGTGAGAGGAACCTAATCAGTAATGTGGGGAACACGGGACTAAAGTTGATATTGTAAGCTTAGAAATTAGCAACACCATGTTTAATTAAGGGGATGTATATGTGAAAAAGACAAAAAATCGTTGGCTTATCGCTGCTTCTGCCGTTGGAATCCATATTTCAATTGGATCAGTGTATGCTTGGAGTAATTTTACAAATCCATTAATGAATGAATTTGGATGGACCGCACAACAAGTGCAATTAACATTTAGTTTAGCAATATTATTTCTTGGGTTGTCTGCAGCGTTTCTAGGTCACTTTGTAGAAAAATATGGCCCTAAGGCTGCTGGTTTACTTGCTGCTGGCTTCTTTGGAATTGGAGTAATTGGATCTGGCTTAGCTGTAAATTTAGGTTCACTACCATTACTTTATGTTACTTATGGTGTGCTTGGAGGAATTGGACTTGGAGTAGGATACATCGCACCTGTTTCTACATTAATCAAATGGTTTCCTGATCGACGTGGGCTTGCGACAGGACTTGCAATCATGGGCTTTGGTTTTGCAGCAGCCATTAGTAGTCCAATTATGGATTCATTAATCAAAACTGTTGGAACTGCTAATACATTTTATATTTTAGGAGCGGCCTATTTTGTCATTATGACTTTATCATCCTTATATTTAGAAAAACCACCAGTTGATTGGGTTCCCGAAGGCTTCAAAGAAAAGGTTCAATCAGGAAAATCAAGAATTAAAGAAGATCTTTCTCAATTAACAGCAAATGAAGCGATTAAAACAACAAGGTTCTATTATTTATGGATAATGTTGTTTATAAATGTTACATGTGGAATTGCAATTCTTTCAGCTGCAAAACCACTTGCTCAAGAAAGTATTGGACTTTCAACAGTAGAAGCTGCTGCCCTTGTTGGGGTAATGGGGATCTTTAATGGTCTAGGGCGAATCGGCTGGGCATCAATTTCTGATTACATTGGAAGGCCGAATACATATACAACCTTCTTTGTTCTGCAAATTGTTTTATTTGCTTTATTACCTCATACAAGTGAAGCAATTCTTTTTCAAGTAATGTTGGCCGTTGTTTATACTTGTTATGGCGGTGGATTCTCTGCAATTCCAGCTTATATTGGTGACTTATTTGGAACAAAGCAGCTTGGTGCAATTCATGGTTATATTTTAACTGCTTGGGCAGCGGCAGGTTTAGCAGGTCCAATGTTTGCAGCATGGATGAAGGATACAACAGGAAGCTATGCTACAAGCTTAACGTTTTTTTCAGGATTGTTTATCATAGCACTACTTGTTTCAATACTAATTCGTCTTGATATTCAAAAGCTTAGACAAAAAAATGCATCAAAAAGCTCAAGAAATACAATCGCTGGATAATTTATGTTCCATCTTAAGTAGAAATGTGGTAAAATACCTCATGCTATTACCCCTAGTAGGTAGGAGGGTATCATGGTATCATGAATAAGTACGAAGCAGAATTTAGTAATATTGTTCGTTCATTCAGAAAGAAGCATATGGGCAAGGGCCCTAGTAAGATTACAACGACTTTTTGTAAAAACTGGGCCATCTGTGAAATGGAAGGGAATTTATCTCCTGTTGAAAAATTTATTGCTAGTGCAGATGAAGGAAAACAAGCGCTGCGATCAGCTAGAACCGAAATGGTAAAACAAATGTACAGAAAGAATCCTCCAGTTGAGATGGAAGAATTCTTAGGTTGTAAGTTTGTAGACCTTTTTGTAGATATAGATATTGACAGAGATTTCGGAATGTCAATATTCGTTTTTGATGAAGATCTTCATCAAAAATATTCTAAATAAACAGGTATGGCACTTGGTAGCGACCCTGCAAAAGACTAACCACCGTGAATCCCAACATAAAAATGTTGGGATACGGTGGTTTTTTCATTGTTTAGGGATCATTTATTAAGAGTATTAGCAACAAGGAGTATTCCTAAATGAAAAAGAAGCCTATTAAGCAAGTTATTCTCATATTTATTAAAGATTAGTATAAATGATCTCTAGTTACGACTTGTAAAAAAGATTCTCTTTCCATCTTTTTAATAGATAAGGAGTGATTCAATTGGGAGAGACGAAGCATCAAGGACCAATAAACGCGACAAAAACACCACAACCTAAACACTGGGTTAGTCCAATACCGTTTGGTCTAGGAAAAGTTAAACCACAGCATTTTCGCGATACAATGAAAATTGCTTGGGATAATAAAGATAACATTGGTTATGCAACACGAATATTAACAAAAGGTGTTTGTGATGGTTGTGCTTTAGGAGTTTCTGGACTTTTTGACCAGACATTAAAAGGACCACATCTATGTACAACAAGAATGAACGTGCTCCGTTTAAATACAATGCCAGCACTAAAAGAAGAGATCATTCATGCTGACATTGATCAATTGCGCCAATATAGCAGTACCGATTTAAGAAAGTTGGGACGTATTCCATATCCACTTATACGTCGCAGAGGAGAAAGGAAATTCTCACGTATTTCTTGGGATGAAGCGATGGATGTCATTGCAACTAAGATGAAGCAATTAGACCCAAAACAATATGCGTTTTATCTAACATCAAGAGGGATTACCAACGAGTCTTATTATGTAGCTGGAAAGGTAGCTCGATTTTTAGGAACAAATAATATTGATAACGCCTCACGTATTTGTCATTCGCCAAGTAAAACCGCCTTAAAGCGTTCCATTGGTGTAGGTGCATCAACTGCAAATTATCAAGATTGGTTTGGAACAGATGTCCTCTTGTTCTGGGGAAGTGTTGCTTCAAACAGCTCACCTGTTTCAACGAAATATATGTTAGAAGCAAAGAAGAGAGGGACAAAAATAATTGTCGTTAATCCATATAGTGAACCTGCAATGGACAAATATTGGATCCCTTCAAATCTTGAGTCTGCATTGTTTGGAACGAAAATTGCAGATGACTTCTATCAAGTCAATATTGGGGGAGATATTGCTTTAATGCACGGAATTATGAAGCATTGGTTTGAGATGGAAAAGCAGAATCATGGTTCTGCGATAAACCATACATTTGTTCAAGAACATGTTAATGGTTATGAAGAGCTAAAGATTAAAGTTGAAGAGCAATCATGGGAAGATATCATAAAATCATCGGGTGTGACACAAGAAAGAATTATTGAATTATCTGAGCTGTTGGCAAAAAGTAAAAACGCCGTTTTTGCTTGGTCATTAGGATTAACAATGCATTCCTTTGCAACTGATAATATTTCACAAGTTGCTAATCTTGCGCTTTTGCGTGGGTTCTTAGGACGCAAAAATAACGGTTTAATGCCATTTCGTGGTCATTCTTCTGTCCAGGGCTCAGGGGAAATGGGGGCAGATCCATTTGTTTTACCTGGTAGTGGTTTTGATGCTCAAAACATTAACAGAATGGAGCAAATTTGGGGATTTGAAATACCTAAATGGCAAGGTGATATTGTTGGGGTTACACTTGAAAATATCGTCCTTCCAGACATTCACGAGCGAAAAATAAAGTTATATTATTTATCTGGAGGGAATTTCTTAGAAACAATGCCTGACCCTGATTTTGTCGAAAAGGCGTTATCTGAGCTAGATATACGCGTTCACCAGGACATTATACTAAATACTTCTACCTTAGTTGATGCAAAGGAAGCAGTCATTGTCCTTCCCGCCAAAACTCGCTATGAACAAGAAGGTGGAGGTACATCAACATCGACAGAACGTATGGTTTACTTCTCACCAGAGATTGAAGGGAACAAAAACCTGATTGCAGAGGCACGTGCTGAGTGGAAGATTTATATTGATTTAGCAAAACGAGTAAAACCCGATACTGCCCACCTTGTTGAGTTCAAATCAGGTCAAGAAATTCGCGATGAAATTGCAAAAGCGAATAAGGATTATGAAGGAATTCAGCATCTAAAGAAACAAGGTGATGTTTTCCAATGGGGTGGAGCGTGGCTATGTGAAGGCGGAATCTGTCCAACACCAGATGGAAGAGGAAAGTTAATCTCAATTGATATACCTGATTTAGGGAAAAAAGAAGGTCAATTTATTGTCACTTCACGTCGTGGAAAGCAATTTAATTCAATGGTTTATAAAGAAACAGACCCATTTAATGGTGCAAGTAGGTATGATGTTCTTATGAATGCAAAAGATGCTAGTCATTTGAGTATTGCTGAAGGTGAAGGTATTGTTGTTTATAATGGCTTTGGCGTTTTCCAAGGCAAAGCGAAATTTGTGAATATCGCAAGAGGTAACTTGGAAGTTCACTTTCCTGAAGGGAATTTCTTATTACCAAGAGGTAGGTATGAAAAGTATGCTGGTATCCCAGATTATAATATAACCGTAACCGTCGAAAAGGCGGATCGCTATAATGCCAGAAAGGACGTTCAATATATAGAGAAACGTATTGAAGATTTAGAAGTTGATATACCTCAATAAGAGATATAGGGCTGACTTAATGAGCGGTAAGTGTCAGCCCCTTTATCTACTTATTCTTCATCATTTATTTCTCCATCACCTATTTCATCTTCACCTGGTGCATCGTCACATGCAACGACAGATGTAGCAAGAAGTGCTGCCAATAATATAGCAAGAAGCTTCTTCATAATAAAGTCACCACCTTTTAGAAAGTCTATACTGTATTTAGGTTACCTATATTTTGACTTATATATGTGGTTAAAGTGACAATATTTTTCAAGCTTGTATATAAGGAAAAGGCCATGTTAAATTTAGTTGTTCATTTATGCTGGAGAAAAATAAAAACTAATATAAGTATCCCTGTTCAAATATTTTAAATTTTATGATTCCACATTTCTAAAAACATGGTAAAATTAAAATGCTTACAAAATCATTGGGGGTACATAATGGACGATAAGGCTAAACGGTATATTGAATTATATATTCATTTTTCAGAAGACTTGGGGAGATTCTTAACCAAATCTGAACAGGACTTTTTGAAATGGTTAGTAATAAAAGAGTAAAACAATTATACATATTGCAATCCTAAACAGAGTACTTCACTTTACGTGATGTGCTTTTTTATTTTATTTTTTCAAACGTTTGTCGTTTTTAAAGTTAGGTTTCTAGATTTTTATCGAACTATGTTACCAATTAATATAAAAATTTCTTTTAAGACGATTAAGCCAGAAATCTCCTCACTTAATTGCACAGTAGGAGGAAATTCATATGGTAATGCTTATAGGTGATGCACCAACTGGTATCACTGCAATTAATGTAAAATCTACAGCACTTAGGACAGTGACTGTATTTTGTTCTTGCTGTGAAATGTAGATAAAATCTCCGTCAGGTGTAAATGCTGCACTTCCTGGATTATCAATAGAAAAGCTTCCTATTACCTCATGCTGGCTTGTATCAATAATATAGATTTCATCGCTTTTTTGAGCTCCTAAAATAGCAATAGATTGATTAGGTGAAAAAGAAAGGAACGAATCGAGATGATTACTAAATAATGCCGCATCAATAAAGGTGATTGATGACAAATCAAAAATCTTGATCGTGGAGCCACCTAAAGGAACTTCTCCTAAAATATAAGCAAAACTACCAAACGGATCTATTTCAATTAAATAAGGATAATCGGAAGTGGATGGTTGAACCACTACAATTTCCGCTAAATTTAAATCAACAATTAGTATACTCCATGCTAAAGAATTTACGATATAAGCGAATTGTCCGTTTGGATCAATGGCAATACTCGAAAAACCTGATCCAGTGAGTGATATTGTATTTAAAATCACTTGAGTCTCCATGTCAATAACAGTAATTGTACCCGACACACCGCTAAGGATATAAACAGTTTGGCTGTTAGGGGAGAAGCCAATATCATTTGCTCTGTCTATAGAGAAAACAGTGATAACGGAGAGTGTATCATTACTAATCATTGTGACAGCATTGTCATTTGAATGTAATACAAAAGTGTATGCTTTATCTGGAGTAATTGCTATTTTATCTGGGGGATAAGAAAGGGATATTGGCTGTAGGAGTATCATTCTAGATGTATCGATGACTGATAATGTGTTGTCATTTTGATTTGCTGTAAATGCATAAACATCAAGATCCGAATGTTCCTGCATAAGTGAGAGGACACCGTTAATGATGAGTGTATTCTCATTTAGTGATTCGGTTACTGTCATACTTTCAACAGTAATCTGGTTGAAATCATAGTAGATTGTTTGGGTTGATGTGTAATAAATAATTTGATTAATTGGTATGGTATGAAATTTTGAAATAGCAGCAGTTCCTTGCCCATACTGATTGTGAACAGGAGAAAAACTAGCTAACATCGAAAGTTTTCCTTGCAATCGAACACCATAGACTGGATATGATTCATCCTGTTCCTGTAATTCACAAGGTTTGGCTACACATATTAACTGATCTGTATTTAATGTCACATCAGCATTTAACTCATATTCACTCAGTGCGTATCCATCCGGAATCTTAATTGAAAACTCAAAGTCTTTCGTATGTTCATTTGTACCTTGACAAGGTACCATGAATACCACCCCTTTACATCATGAAAGTTCTTGCATTTTAATCTTCCAAGAAATTGTTATTTTAATAGGCTGTTTTCGCAAACTTTGTTGCTTTTAAAATAGTTTTGGGTTGGTTGATTGCAGCGAGAGGATGCTCGCTTTCCGTGGGGCGGGCGTTGAGCCTCCTCAGCGCGAAGCGCCTGCGGGGTCTCATCTGTCCCGCTACTCCCACAGGAGTCTCGCATATCCGTTCCAATCAACCTAATCAGTTTTGTTCAAAAACAACAATCTTTTAGAAAAGAGCCTTTTAATAACACGAAACTCACCTTCTTTGTATATTCATTGCAAGCATCATACTTTATATTATGCTAGCGGTACGCCATTGCTTGTTCATATATATGAAGGGCATTGGTTGTTTTTTGATTGAATGAAAAATATAAAAACCTATTCTTCAATAAAGATTAACAATTGTTTTTTTACCTCAAAAGTCACCACCCAATGAACCAGAACCACTCGATTGTTATATTTATCCTTTACTCTTATCATTCCTTTCATGATAATTATTAAGTAATTATAAAGAATCTAAAGTAGGCATTTTATTTTGTATATAATGGGATTTGAAAGAGGGATACATTTATGAAAAATCTTGGTTCGATATTATTAGTCGAGGATGATAAAGAAATTGCCAGAATTGTTTGTGATCATTTAAGAAAAGTAGGGTATCACATTACTTGGGCTTCTACTGGTAAGGAAGGATGGGAGGATTTTAAACAGGATAGTTATGATCTTATTTTGGTAGATCTAATGTTGCCAGAAATGGATGGCTTTACGCTTTGCAAAACAATTCGCCTTGAAAGTGATATACCTTTATTAATTGTAAGTGCAAGACATGAAGATGAAAGCAAAATTCGCGGACTAGAGTTAGGTGCGGATGATTATTTAACAAAACCGTTTAGTCTGGAGGAGCTTAGTGCAAGAATTAGCTCTCATTTGAGAAGATATCACCGGTATTTAAATAGACCGGAGGAAGAAAAAAGTACGAAATATGAACATGGTCTTAGAATTGATTTTTCAAAACAAATTTGTTACTTAAATGATGAACCTCTTTTGCTCACATCAAAGGAATTGGATTTGCTATTATTGCTAGCGAAAAATCCTTTTCAAACCTTTTCAAAATCAGAGCTTTACGAGCATATTTGGCAACAAGAAGATGTTGATGGGAACAATACTGTGACAGTGCACATAAAAAGTGTAAGATCAAAATTAAATGATGGATCTCGCTCTGCAAAGTTTATTCAAACAGTATGGGGAGTTGGCTATCGATTTATAGGTGAAGTACTAATATGAAAATTAAATATTGGCTAATAATTAGCTTTTTACTTGTTATGCTTCTTCCTGTAATTGCTCTTTATTTTCTATACGTTAGTATTTCTAGCTATGATGAAAAACATGATTTACTCGAATATATAAATGTTTCAAATCGACTTATTGAAATGCAACCAATATTAGAAGATGGGCTTTTATATAAAATTCAGCCAAATGAAAACTACGATAAAATAGGTAAGTTTGCAAATGAAAACGTCAAAATTACACTATATCGACCAGACGGAATTATTCTTTACTCATCAATAGAGGATCCTTCAATAAATCGTCTTTATCAGAGAAGTAATGTTGAAACTCTTTATAAAAGTTTAAATGAAATCCAAAAGAAGCATCGATCGTATTCATTGAAAAAAGCAGTTTTTCAAGATGGGAAAATCATTGGTTTATACGAAGTAACAATTGCCAGGAAAGAATGGGTTAATGGAGTAAATGATCGTTCTATAACTCTCTTAGTTTTAATGAGCTGCTTTTTCATTATTTTATATACACTAGTAGTTTTTCTATTAAATCGAAAATTAAATAAACCATTAACAATCCTGCAAAAGGAAATGACGGCTTTTGCTAATGGGCAAACAGTTACCAATCCTAACAAAAAAACAAATGATGAAATAGGAGAGCTATTTTCTCATTTTCATAGGATGCGCAGACAAATTGAACAAACTCGAGAAGAACTTGCGATTCAACAAAAAGAAAAAGAATTTATCGTTGCAGCTTTATCCCATGATTTAAAAACGCCTTTAACAGTTATTCAAGCTTATACTGAAGCATTGCAAGATGAAACGCGATTAACGGAAAAAGAACAGTATGAATATAAAACGATTTTATTTGAAAAATTACATTATATGAAACAAATGCTGGACGATTTAACAATTTATACTGCTCTCCAGTCAGCACCAGAAAAAATCGATTTAGTTGAGGTGGATGGCCAAGAATTTTTTGACATGCTCCTATCTGGATATGAAGAACCATGCGCTAAGAAACATATTCACTTACACATCGAGCAAAATACCAACGGTCAATATGATGTAAATGTGAAGCAAATGATGCGCATTGTTGATAATTTAATGGGAAATGCGATTAGGCATACAGAATCAGATCATTTGATTTGGTTAGCTGCAATATCTTATCGTGCACCACTTCCCAATTGGGTCTTTTCCCCATTTATCAATGAGCTAAATGAGTGGCGCCAAGGCGGTACGATCATTCTTATACAAAATCAAGGCAATGAAATACCTGGAAACTTACAAAAACAAGTATTTCAGCCATTTTTGCAAGTAGAGGGTGCCCGAGGTCTAGGTGGTAGCTCTGGTTTAGGATTAAGTATATCGAAAATGCTTATCGAAAAACACGAAGGTAAAATAAACTTATTTTCAAAAGAAGGTTACGGGACACTAGTAGCCTGCTGGATAAAAGAAAGGAAAGCTTAAAATTATGAGAATCATTAACTTCTTAATTGGTACGACACTTACGATTGGGTTATTATCAGGTTGCACAAATGAAGCAGCAGCATCTTCAGAAGAAATTGTTTCAAATGTACTTGAAGCAGGGAAAAAAATTGATGACTATTATGGTAAAGCGACTTTAAAGATTTTTACAGATGAAAAAGAAACAGAATATTCCACTATGGAAGAATATGTAGGAAAGAATGGCGAACGGAAAACGGTAACAACTGATCATAAGAGGAATGATCAGAAGGCATTTGCTTATAATGATGGGAAGACGTTTATTACATATGATGAAGAGAGT
This sequence comes from Metabacillus sp. KUDC1714, assembly GCF_014217835.1. Lineage (NCBI taxonomy): Bacteria > Bacillati > Bacillota > Bacilli > Caryophanales > Bacillaceae > Metabacillus > Metabacillus elymi. The sequence goes on along the minus strand of NZ_CP055263.1, from coordinate 5,339,164 downwards.
AAAAAAGCATTATCAGCAGATATCACAGCAGATGATCTACCAACATCAATGACACAGAAGGAGCAATTAACTAGTTTCCTAGAGCATATAAAAGATACCCATAAGCATGAGGTTGTGGGTGAGGAAAAAGTGCTTGGTTTGGATACATACCATCTTAAGATTACCCCTAATTCAAAGGATTCTTTATTTGGCGAGATGGAGGTTTGGGTTGATAAAAAAACATGGTTTATAGTGAAGGTTATATCCAACTCAGGTGATATTCGGACTGAAATCGAATATTCAGAAGTCGATTTTACACCGCAATTTACCGATAAAACGTTTGAAGTGAACTTACCAGAAGATGTAGAGGTATCTCCAATTGAAACAGAGTTTCCAACGAACTCAGGTACAATTGAAGAAGCTGAACAAGCTTTAGGACAACCATTTTTACTTTTAAGTGATGACAATCAAGAAATTCACCATATTGAGTGGAATGTATTAGAAGGTGAACTAAATCGAACAGAGGTAGCTATTCTCTATACGAAAGATAAAGTATCATCATTGAGCTTATCAATTTTTCCAACTCCGGTGGGTAAAGACATGGAGATCGAAGAAAGTAAATGGAAGGTACGCGGTCACATTGCTGATTATATGGAAATTGAAGATCTCAGAATACTTAGCTGGGATGAAGATGGCTTACGATATTCTATTATGATCGAGGATCCATCCCTCAAGATCGAAGAGGTTATTGAGATGGCAGAAAGCATGCAGTATAAGTCAGAAAAGGACATTTCATAAAGTTAAGAAGTGGGTGAGAAAGTGTTTCCTAGCTTAAGCTGGATTTTATTATCAATTTTTATGGGATGTATGATTCAATCAGCTGGTATTATTTCAGGAAAGCGCAACAAGAAATTCGGGTATATTGTTGAAATAACATCAGGTATCCTTGCAATCGGATATGTATTCTATGAACATTCTTTTATTAACGGTTTTATTTATATTGCCTTTATATCAAGTAGTTATTTTTCAATGGTAACTCTTACATCAGGACATGTCAGATATGAAAAAATTCAGGAAGAATTACAAGTTCATAGTGTGGAAGAAATCGAGTTGCATAGAGAGATAAAACGGATCTTCTTAGATATAAGTATGACATTAATCATTTTTATCTTTGCCATTCTTTTTCTCATATTTGGTCCTGAAGCGAGCCCATTAAAATATATCATTTCTTTTGGATTACTAACAGCCATAACCGAATTATTAAAAAGAATTCTTGTCTATAAAAATGTAAGAATTTATTATTGCAAAGATACAGAAATGGTTTATATTGTTTCAAAGTATGACTTACGAAAGTTTTCAATCCATGATTGTAAATTGGTTCAGATTGAGTCAGCAGTCGATATGTTAAAACTTCATCCATTACTAACACTTTTCATGTCAAACACTGACTTTACGACAAGCTCGCAAAGTGTATTAAAACTATCTTTACCAGGTGAGACAGTCTATATGACGTTGAAAGATGTGGATAAATGGAAGCGTGTGTTTGGAGCAGGAGGGTTAAAAGACAGCGTAGATGAGCAGATTATGGTGTTACCCTTTTATCATAAAAGGAATATGAAACGATTACTTGGAAAGTTTTATTTTGCAGCAACTGTAAAGGGTGTATCTGCTTATACAGGACTGCTCCTATTATTATATTTTTTAAATATTCCTAATTGGTTAATGGTAACGATTGCAATAATTTATTGGGGATTCAATCTATATATTTCTGATCTGGTGTTAAAGGTTGCAATGGATGCGAAAGAAACAACGAATCAAGAACTAATAAATATAGCCCAACATATTTTTGAAAAAGCAGGTATTCCACAAACCCGGATTTATGAAACAGAGTCTTCAGAATATAACGGACTTGCAACTGGAATGAATATTGGAAAAGGTATGATTACATTGACAACAGCTACTTTAAAGCTGCCGATTGAGGTTATTGAGGGGATTCTTGCTCATGAGGCGATCCATATTAAGAAAAGAGATATTATGTGGGGCCAGATCTGGCGCGCAGTTTATATCATTTTAATTCTCTTTGTCATTCTTTTCATTCAAGAAAATATCCATGATATAGATGCTTATAGGATCCCTTTGTTTCTTCTCATTTGGTCCATTATGTTCATTTTCCCAATTTATCAATCATTTGTTTCACAGTGGATGGAAGTGAGGGCGGATCATTTAGGTGCTTCATTACTAAAGGGTGGACGTAATCAAATGGCTGACAGTTTCCGAATTCTCACAAAAGCACAGGATGAAGAAATCCATAAATCGTTAACATATAGTATGTCTGAAGATAAAACAAAAAAAGATAAATCCTCCTTAGAAAGAGCAACTTGGATTTGGAGAATGATAGAATTTCAATTCATGCCTCATCCACCTATGTATTGGCGAGTTAGCTCGTTGGCAACAAATCAGAATGGTTGGGGGAAAGGTATTCTAAAGCGATGGGCTACTGAACGACTGAAAGAATCTATTTCGAAATAATAATTTAACACTGAGGTGAAGAAATTGAAGTCGGCTAAAGGGTTGTTTATTCTGGGAGCACTTATTTTCCCGATAGGTATTTACCTCGCTTCTTACACATCAATTGGGGTGTTACTTGGTATTATTGGTGGAATGTTAATCTTTTTTAGTGCTCCTTCATTAACATTATAAATATAGTAAGGAATTGGCTAATTACAACAAGTAATAAAAAAGGTGAAACTTTTTACAAAGTTAATCGTATGAATAAAGAGCAACAAAATTCATACGAAAGTTGAGAGGAGAAAACATTGAAAAAGGTAGTTTCTGTAATTCTTATTCTAGCAACAATGATGCTGAGCGCCTGTTCTTTATTAGATGAGGTTAATAATTCTTTGGATTATGTAAATGAAGCTAAGAGTTATATAAATTCATTAAGTGATTTTGCAGAGGAAGCTCCACAGCTAATTCAAGATGCTGCAGTTGATCCAGAAGTTAAGCAAGATCTTGAAAATCAATTGAATACACTGGTTGAAGATATTAATGAGTTTAATACTATAGAAGCTCCTGCTATTGCAGAAGATATTCATCAAGATTTAGTAACCAAGAATGAAGCACTAATTGATGAGATAAATACAGCTATGGAAAATGGAGAACTAGCTCTTGAAAAACTAGAGAATTCTGAAATCATAAATACAGTGAATGATGTAACATCACTGTTAGACTCTATTGAAAAGTTAGAACTATAAAGTTCTCACAGTATGTGAGGCTTTTTTTTTATTAAAAGTTATTATAGAATATATATGTGTTATTATGACCTAGTCATAATTTATCAAGTATACGTAAACTGTGTTAGTATGGGTATCAACATCTTTTATTTTAATAAAAACAATGCTAGTATTCACAAACAATCAAAGATTATGATAGATGCATAAGGGGAGAAGCAATATGAAAAAGCGAGTTGTCATTACAGGTATTGGAGCAGTTACTCCATTAGGAAATGATGCGTTTACAACATGGGAAAATATTAAAAATGGTGTCTCAGGAATAGCGCCTTTAACGAGAGTTGATTCAGACCAATTTAATGTGAAAGTTGCTGGTGAGGTTAAAAACTTCTCACCAGAAGAATTTATCGATTTTAAAGAAGTTAGAAGAATGGCGAGATTTACACATCTAGCCATAGCAGCAAGTAAGATGGCTGTAAATGACGCAGGTATTCAAATCGGCGAACATGTTGATCCAGAACGAGTAGGAGTATGGATTGGTTCTGGAATTGGTGGACTTGACGAGTTCGAAGATCAACATAAACGATTTCTAGCGAAAGGACCAAAACGTGTTAGTCCATTTATTATTCCAATGTTTATTCCAGATATGGCTTCAGGACGTGTTTCGATTGAGCTTGGTGCCAAAGGAATTAACAATTGTTCAGTTACAGCATGTGCTTCTGGTGCAAACTCAATTGGAGATGCGTTTCGCGTCATCCAAAATGGGGATGTTGATATGATGATTACAGGTGGTGCTGAGGCTGCAATTACAGACATGACAATTGCAGGATTTGCTAATATGACTGCTCTATCAACGAATCCAGATCCAAAAACAGCAAGTCGCCCGTTCGATAAAAATCGTGATGGCTTCGTCATCGCGGAAGGTTCAGGTATTGTAATTTTAGAAGAACTTGAGCATGCGTTAGCTCGAAATGCTAAGATATATGGAGAAATCGTTGGATATGGAGCAACAGGTGACGCTTATCATATTACAACACCCGCACCTGAAGGAGAAGGTGGGCAACGTGCCATGAAGTTAGCTTTAAGTGATGCTAATCTAAGCCCAGAAGATATTGATTATATCAATGCACATGGTACTAGCACACATTATAATGACCTATATGAAACAAAGGCTATTAAAGAAGTTTTTGGTGAACATGCCTATAAACTCTCTATCAGTTCAACTAAATCTATGACAGGGCATATGCTTGGAGCTGCTGGAGCAGTTGAAGCGATTATCTCGTTATTATCTATTAAAGATGGAATTAAACCTCCAACTATAAATTACACAACACCAGATGAAGAACTTGATCTAGATTATGTACCGAATGTTGCCCAAAAGGCAGAAGTGAATGTAGTCTTATCTAACTCTTTAGGGTTTGGTGGCCATAATGCAACATTAGTATTTAAAAGATACTAATGAAAGTAAACACAAAAAATGATCTGTAGCAACAGATCATTTTTTGTGTTTAGAAATTGGATTGTATTGGGGTATCATTTTTTAAAGCTATTTTTTTATTCAAAGTGTTTCGTCTGGATAATCACAATATTCAATGATCGTTCCTTCAGTGTCAGCGGGATTTAAGTAAATTAATCTTCTACCGTGTTTATTTTTTCGTAAAGAACCCTCTAATATACGTATGCCGTTAACTTCAAGTTCTTTGATTGCTTCATCCAAATTCTCGACTTGATAGGCGATGTGGTGGACACCTTTGCCCTTTTGCTTAATAAAACGCGCAATCGGGGATGTTGAATTATTTGTTGGTGATAATAATTCAATTCGATCACCATTCACTTCCATTATAGCAATCTCACTCTCAACACCAACTGCATCACTTTGATAACGATCGATTAATATTCCACCTAGAACATTTTCATAGATAGATATACTATTGTCTAAGTCCCTAACAGCAATGCCAATATGATCAATTTTTTTCTTCATAATTACTCCTATTGTTACTTCTTTTTTATTTTATCTATTTCCTCTGATACGATAAACGCTAGATCCTCATTTCCAAAGAGGGATAAAACATTAAATAAGGTCGTATTAGGAATTTCGCTTGATTCTTCCTTAGGTACTGTTAACTCAATCGCTTGTTGAAGCGCAGCATTATTCACTTGTTCTGGATATGCTCGTAAATAAATTTCTTTTGGATCTAGATCATTGTTAACACACCATTGTGCAAACACTAGGATCATCATATGCTCATCTCGTTGATAGTTTGCGATGATTTGTTTTTCCATTTCTTTTGAATTCAATCGGATTACCCCTTTAAATTGATATATAATTCATTATATCGAAAATGTAGCTTAATCGGCAATAAACACAGGTAGTGCTGCAAAATCTTACATTTTATAAGAAATAGGCATTCACCCTTGTAAGATAATCTACATATGTTAGGAGAAAAGGTGTGGAAGGGTGATACAATGAGTGCAAAGATTCGTCATTATTATGCTGGAGGTAACACGGCTAAAGGGTTTTTTAGCCTTTATGACTCAGTATTAGAGGATTTAGATCGATTGTTTATTTTAAAAGGTGGTCCTGGTACTGGGAAATCCACATTGATGAAAAAGATTGGCGAGATATATGAGGGTAAAGGATTTGATATTGACTATTTGCATTGTGCTTCTGATAACAATTCAATAGATGGAGTTATTCTCCCTACCTGTAAGATAGGGATCGTTGATGGAACAGCACCACATATAATTGAACCTAAAGCACCCGGTGTTATCGAAGAGTATGTAAATTTAGGAGTGGCCTGGGATTCTGAAAAACTATCTGCAAATAAAGCGGCAATCCTTGGACTTAATGAGATGATATCAATTAAGTTTAAGACAGCGTATGAAACATTTGCTGAAGCTTTATGTGCTCATGATGACATAGAAGATATTTATATTTCAAATATGGATTTTTCAGAAGCAAATAAACTCACAGAGGAATTGATCAATCTCTTTTATGGTGAGAATGCTTTAGCGAAATCTCCAAAGATAAAGCATCGGTTTTTAGGTGCAGCAACTCCTCTTGGAGCTGTTGATTTTATTCAAAATTTAACTGAAGATATTGAAAAACGGTACTTTATAAAAGGAAGAGCTGGGTCTGGCAAATCGACCATGCTGAAGAAGATCGTTGCTGCCGGTGAGGAAAAGGGCTTTGATGTAGAAGTATACCATTGTGGCTTTGATCCAAATAGTCTTGATATGGTTATACTACGAGAAAAGGGGATTGCTATATTCGATAGTACGGCACCACACGAGTATTTCCCTGATAGAGATTCAGATGAAGTTATTGATATGTATGAAAGATGTATAACTCCTGGAACGGATGAAGAATTTGCAAGTGACATTGCAAGAACAACAAAAGCATACAAAGATAAAATGAAGGAAGCAATTTCTTACCTAGCGGAGGCAAAAGAATTAAGGGATGAATTAGAGGGTTATTATGTTGATGCAATGGATTTTATGAAGGTAGAGGAGATTCAACAAAGCCTAATAAGTGAAGTTGAGTTATATATTACAAAGTTATGTTAATAATGAAAAAGGACGGATGTTTAAAATTCGTCCTTTTTACATTGAGGGATGTTGTTAAACTTTAATAGTTTAGGAAATTTGCAAGAAAGATACTGTATATTAATAATAAAATCCAGCATATAAAGAGTAAAAGTTAAGCTTAGGCAGAAAATATATAGGAGGGACAATACCCTTAAAGATTTTTATTAAACGAAAATTAATTATTTAACATGCAAATATTAAAGGGATAAGTCGTCAAATCGCGAATTTTATATAGTGCTATAGTCAAAATAATACTTACTAGTTTAATAGAAGTAAAATCTTTTAAAGGGTTAGGGGACAGATAAATGAAATATAGGCGTGTAGGAAATAGCGGATTAAAGGTGAGTGAGATTGGTCTGGGTAGTTGGCTTACATATGGAACGGCAGCAGAACAAGAAGCAGCTGATGCTTGTATCAGAAAAGCATTTGAGTGCGGCATTAATTTTTTTGATACAGCAAATGCCTATAACCGAGGTGCTGGAGAAGAAGCAATGGGTGCCGCACTAAAGCCTTACAGTCGGTCAAATTACGTGTTATCAACAAAGGTATTCTTTCCAATGGGAGAAGGACCAAATGATCGCGGATTATCTAGAAAACATATAATGGAACAATGTGAAGCGAGCTTAAAACGTCTCGGTATGGATTATATCGATATCTACTATTGCCATCGATATGATGATCAAACACCTACAGATGAAACACTAAGGGCCATTGATGACTTAATTACCCAAGGGAAAATAATTTATGGTGGTGTTAGTGAATGGAGTGCAGCACAAATTAAGGAGGCTGCTGGAATTAGTAAAAGATTGAATCTTCATCCACTTGTATCAAATCAACCAATTTATAATATGTTTGAGCGTTACATAGAAGACGAGGTACTAAAAGTTAGTGAAGAAGAGGGAATTGGGCAAATTGTATTTTCTCCACTTGCACAAGGCATTTTAACAGGAAAATACAAGCCGAGAACACAAATTCCACAAGAAAGCAGAGCAGCAAACGATAACGTTAATGGTGTTATCAATAGTTATCTGAAAGAAAATGTGTTGGAATGTGTTCAGGATCTAGAGGGAATAGCTCAGGAGCTTGATATTTCATTAGCTCAGCTTTCATTAGCATGGGTACTTCGAAAACAAGGAATCAGTTCTGCATTAATTGGAGCAAGTAGACCGGAACAGATTGAAGAAAATGTAAAGGCTGTTCAAGTCAACCTTCAAGCTGATGTACTAGAAAAGATCGAGAAAACATTAAAGAAAGTGGAAGGTTTTGCTCCATTAAGATGATCAAAAGAAGGGCGGACCAATGAATTAGGTACCGTCCTTTGCCAAATATTAATATTGAAAAACAGCAGAAAGTTTTGCTTCGATTTCTATTTCTCGCTTTTGGATTGGAGGAGGAGCTTGTAAGCTTGTTTCTGTAGCAAAGGACATTGATAATTCTTTCGGTGCGAAAGCAACAGGTTCTTCTGTAATTTTTGTAGGTGGAAGTTGAATTGTTACCCCTATTTGTTGCCCTAGTTTCATTGCCTTTTCAGTGGCATTTTTCATTGCCAATTGTAAAGCCTCTTGATAATATCCTTCCTTATTGGACACTTCAAAACGCAGACTTCCTGCCATATTAGCGCCAGCAGATACTGCTGCTTCATAAGCCTCTCCTGCTTTCTGAAGGTCACGTACTGTGACTTCGAAAACATGTTGCACTTGATAACCCTTTAAAATAGACTTACCTTCAACAAAATCATAAATGGGTTGAATCGTATAAGATAATGTTTGGATATCATGAGATGAGATTCCTACTTGTTGAAGTGATTCAATAACCTGGTTTGATAGTTTGGAATTTTCATTTTGAGCGATTTCTACATTGCTATTTTCAGTCATAACACCGATGTTCATTATTGCTTGGTCAGGCATAACCGTTATACGACCATTACCTTCAATTATCATTTTACCTTGAACCTGCCTAACTGTCCTGGAGTAACTATTGTTATTGTAAGGAAAAGGTGTTTGAAAATAACTCATTATGTTTCTCCTTTCTTCTTTTCAATATAAACATTTGGATAAGTAAATGGTGATGTTCTCCATTTAAGGTATGATGTAAATTTTGCAATAAATACATATTATACAAAACTAAACCTTAAAAAATGAAACGTCTTAAATCTTTGATATTATTGGGTTATTGATTATGTTTTTGTAAGCCTTCAGTTTTTTTATTCCACAAAAGTATGTTCTCCTAAAAATCAGCCTTTGGTACGATTTTTAGGAGAACATATCAAGGGATTTAGGTTAAGCTGATAGCTAAAATGTAGAAGAGATTTTGGAGTTTCCTTACTTGTACTATAGGTAGTTTCACTAAATTTGATATTATGTTGAATAAATATTGAGCTTATTTTCTTTACCGATCGTTCTCAAAATGTTATATTGACTATGGGAGGAGGAAAATAGAATGGCAAGAAGCAAAGAATTCGAAGAGAACGTAGTATTAGACAAGGCGATGAAGCTCTTTTGGGCACAAGGTTATGAGAAGACATCCTTGACCGATCTGGTCGAGCATATGGGAATCCATCGCAGAAGTTTGTATGACACATTTGGTGACAAACATACGCTGTTTTTGAAAGCTATGGATCGATTTCACGATAAAGTCAGTTCAGAGCTTACGGCAGAAGTTAAACGTTCCAAGACTGCAGCGGAGGCTCTTCAGTTTATTTTTAGTTTCATGATATACGGTGAAGAAAACTCGCCTTCAGGCTGTTTAATGGTGAATTCGGCGGTGGAATTGGCAATGCGCGATGCCGATGTGGATTCAAAGTCCACTGAATCGTTTACACTATCAGAGCAGTTACTCAAGGATATTATTCTGTGGGGGCAGGAGGAGGGAGAATTTACCTCAGATTACGATGCCGGAGAACTTGCGGAACATCTGCATACTGTATGTGTTGGGTTAAGGGTAATGACAAGAACCTCCATTCCCAAAGAAAAACTACACCGTATAGCCAATTTATCAATAAAACTTTTAGATAAATAATTATTTTAATCTAGAATTATAGTTCCTATATGAGTAAGTCTGAGCTGTAGTAAAGCTTACTCATAAGAAGATATCATTGCTTATCCATTTTTTAGAATGATCGTTCTCGTATATGAGACTTTCCTTGCTAATCTCTCTCCATGAAGGGATCATTCTTTTGTGTTTTTTTAGAATGATCGTTCTCGTAAATGAGACTTGTATTGCTTAATCTCTCTCCATGAAGGGATCATCTCTTGTGTTTTTTAGAATGATCGTTCTCGTAAATGAGACTTGCCTTATTTAAATCTCTCTCCATGAAGGGATCATTCTATTGTGCTTTTTAGAATGACCATTCCCGTATAGTGAGACTTGCCTATGTCCACAACTTTTCCTTAAGAAAATCATTACTTGCGTAGTTTTGAGGAGGAAGCCATTTTGTTGTACCAAAATTAATTAATAAAAGGAGCACATAAAAATGAAAATTTCTGAACAAGTCGCATTTGTCACCGGCGCGAACCGAGGTTTTGGACGCCATTTAGCACTTGAACTTCTAACCAGAGGGGCTAAGGTTTATGCTGGTGCAAGAAATCCTGAGTCCATTAACATTCCCGGCGTAATTCCTGTAAAGCTTGATATTACCAACCCTCAAGAGGTAGCTGCAGCCGCTATGGTCGCTAAGGATGTTACGCTTTTGATCAACAATGCAGGATCGTCTACAGGTGCTTCTTTGATTGACGGTGATCTCGATAAAATACAATTGGAGTTTAATACGCATTTCTTTGGCACACTTTCCATGGTTCGTACTTTTGCACCGATTCTAGTAAATAATGGGGGAGGATCGATTCTGAATATTCTTTCTGCATTATCTTGGGTTAGTTCGGGAACTGTTGGCGCTTATACGGCTGCAAAGGCTGCAGAGTGGGCATTGACGAACGACCTACGTTTAAATCTCTATCCTCAAAATGTGAGAGTAGCTGGATTACATGTAGGCTTCATGGAGACAGACATGACGTCGAGCTTAGAAGTTCCCAAATCCAACCCTGAGGATATCGCAAAAATTGCTATTGATGGATTAGAATCCGACAGCTTTGAAATTGTTGCTGATGACGTGAGCCGAAAGGTCCAAAGAGATTTTGCAGGTGGTGTATCTGCGATATACCCACATCTCTCTTAATACATAGTACTAATACAGTGATTTGTCCAATTTCAAATAAAAGGTAAAAGGACACACGTATACAACGGGTAACATAATTTGAAGAGGAGTGTACAAAAATGGATAAATTGTGGAGCAAAACGACAATTGGAAATTTGGAATTACCTCATCGTTTAGCGATGGCACCAATGACACGTAGTAGAGCGCAAGAAGATGGTACACCTGGAGAACTAAGTTCCCTTTATTATTCTCAAAGAGCATCTACGGGATTAATTATTAGTGAAGGTACACAACCTTCTGATGATGGACAAGGTTACTTATGGTCACCTGGCATCTATACTGAAAAGCATATTGAAGGGTGGAAAAAGGTTACGGATGCGGTGCATGAAGCAGGTGGATTTATGTATATCCAATTAATGCATGTTGGTCGTATGTCGCACCCTGCTAATACACTACATCATCGTCAAGCAGTTGCACCTTCTGCTATCGCACCCAGTGTAGAAATGTTTACTGCTAAAGGGATGCAGGAAATACCCGTTCCACGTGAGTTAAGTGAAGAAGATATTCAAACGACAATTGCAGACTTCCGAAAAGCAGCATCTGCAGCTATTGAAGCAGGAGCTGATGGCGTTGAAATTCATGGAGCAAATGGTTATCTAATTCATCAATTTATCGGAGTGAATTCTAATAAACGAACGGATAAATACGGTGGATCAATAGAGAATCGTGCTCGCTTTGCTATCGAAATAACGAAAGCAATCGTTGCAGAAATTGGAGCAGAAAGAACAGGCTTTCGGATTTCACCAGGGACACCTCTTGGTGGGATTGAAGAAGGTGAACAAGGTCCTGAAGTTTATCTCCATCTTGTAAAAGAATTGGCTCAATTCAATTTAGCTTACCTTCATGTTATGCATTTAGGAAACGAAACACTGCTCCATGAAATTCGTTCAATTTGGTCAAATCCATTATTAGTCAATCGAGCTGGTCGAGCTCTAAAAGATATTAGTGTAGATATTGATAATGGCGTTGCTGATATGGTACCAGTCGGTGTATGGTCATTAGCTAATCCGGATTTAGTAGAACGTCTCAAAAAAGGGTTTCCTTTGAATGAAGCAGACCGTACAACATTCTTTGGTGGTAACGGAAGCATGGGTTATACGGATTATCCTACGATGAAAGAATTAAAATCTCAAGAGGTGTAAGTATAGCTTTTAGGGTGAAGAATGGCGTACAACTGAAAAATTGTACGCCATACCAAAGTATTGTAAAGGAAGAGGATGAAAAAATGAGAGCTGCTCAAATGCAGAAATATTCAAAAGAAGTTCAAGTGGAATTGAATGATGTTAAAATACCAGAAATTAATAGCCGTGAGGTACTCGTTAAAGTAAAAGCAGCAGGTGTTAATCCATTAGATATCCTTATTTTAAATGGAAGTATTCGAATGATTTCTGATTATGATTTACCATTAACTTTAGGAAATGAACTATCTGGCGTTATTGAGGCTGTTGGAAAAGATGTTGAGAATTTCCACGTTGGTGACCACATTTATACGAGGTTGCCAGTTAATCAAATTGGAGCTTTTGCTGAATATGCGGTCATCAATGAAGATGCGATATCCATAATGCCTAAAAATCTATCCTTTATTGAAGCAGCCGCTGTTCCACTCACTGCTTTGACTGCTTATCAAGCATTAAATGACGTACTCAATGCTCAGCCTAACAAAAAGATATTTATCCCTGGAGGAACCGGTGGCTTTGGTGCTATGGCAATCCCCATCGCCAAATCAATGGGGTTATATGTTATAACAAGCGGCAGTGAGAGGGGTAGATCACGTACACTGTCGATTGGTGCTGATAGATTCATAAATTATCATGAGGAAAACTATGCCAACATTTTATCTGATATAGATTATGTTATTGACACCTTGGGAGCAAAAGAGATAAAAGCAGAACTTGGTATCTTAAAACCTCAAGGAAAGTTAGTATCATTAAAAGCCGTACCTAATTATCGCTTTGCGGTTGACAATAATTTTCCAATGTGGAAACAATTATTGTTTGGTTTGGTGGGTGCTCGTGTAGATTTTTTAGCACGTAAACATAAAAATGAATATCACTTTTTATTCGTACACGCCAATGGCAGTCAATTACAAAGAATCACTAATCTTGTTGAAAAAGAAAATATCACGCCATCTATTGATTCAATTTATAATTTTAATGACATTAACAAAGCCTTAATAAAAGTTTCTACTGGACACTCACAAGGCAAAGTTATTGTAACCTTCTAATCTAAAATTTAAGTACGTGGCGTGGAAGAACTCTTGTTAAACTATTAGGTGCTTTCCTTTTATAGATCTAGCTACCAATAGGGTAGCTTTTTATTTATGTCGCAGAGGGGGAAGGTTAGTTAAAAAAGGAAAAACCACTATTTTTCTGTCATCTTATTTTATGATTATTATATAGAAAAATTGTAACTTTTTGATAGATAAATCGTAAGTAATAAAGACTTTTAGGGGGAGATAATTTTTAACCATGCTTGAAAAGAACAGTATGACGGATTGATGTGAGAGGAATAATTCAAGAATTAACTTCGTGTTAAATACATATTTAAGCATTATTTATGAACATCCCTAACATAGTTAAGTTTTAATTTTCATTTGTTTGGAAATATAATAGTATTAGTGTTACTATTTGTTGGAAGGGAAAGTGGACATACCCTTATAGATTGGCTCTTATTGGAGTACTAGTTTTTTTAAGGGTAGCGTTATTTTCCAATAATTTTTGTATGTTGATAAAAAGGAGTTTTTAAAATGGATAAAATTGAAGTAGGCGAAGTATTTACAATTACTGATGAAAATGATCAGGAAAATGAAGTTGAAGTGTTGGCTGCAATTACATTAGAAGGAACAGATTATGTAGCTGTTGGGTTTGTTGAAGATATTCAAGATGATTCAGAAGAGGATATCGATGTGTTCTTTTTAAAGCTAGATGATGAAGGTGATTTCTCTGCAATCGAGAATGATGAGGAGTTCGATAAAGTATCATCTGCATTTGAAGAATTAATGGACGAGGAAGAATAGGAGAGGGGAGACCCTCTCTTTCATTATATAAACTTTTAAAAGATAACGGTTATTTTGCACATAGCAGCTTGATTGTAGCATTCTCAACCGTGTAGCCAAGTCGATGGAGATGTTTTCGTACACCACCTCGTTCCCATGTCTTTAAAAGCTTATGTTCTAAAGCTTTTCGAGGATAAAAAATCCCAATACTCGTAAGCTCTTCAAAATTCATACCTTGTTGAACATATTGTTGAATGATTTCATCTCGCATATCAATAATCGATAAAAAATTCATCATTGCATCCTTAAATTCTGCTTTTGAAAATACTCCCTTTTGGTGACCTGTAATAAATATGTCTGCATCAATGTTTAGCAGGCGCTGGCCTGATTTAATAAAGTCATCTATACTTCCATCAGTGCCGTTATACCATGGTCCAAAAGAAGTCATATCATAATCCCCAGTATAGACAATACCTAATTTAGGAAAGTAAGGGCACGAAAATCCTTTAGTATGACCTGGTGTATGCAAAAAAATGACATCTACACCACCAAATGAATACTCCTTTTCATAAGCATATGTTCCATCGATTTCTGAAAGACTTTGAATCCACTCTTTTGGAATATTTTCTTGCCATAACTTTGCACCTTCTGAACCCCACTCCTGATAAATCCCATTATTTTTTGCTACTCCATCAATTGTAAGTGAAGTGTAATATTCAATTGGATTTATCCATTTTTTAGCATGCTTGAACAAATGATTATGTTGAGTATGATCTGGATGATAGTGTGTGTTAATAATTAAATTTACTCCATATTGCTCGTTTATTTTCATTAATTCTTGAGGTTCAGCACCAGTATCAATTAACACCTTCTCAGAACAATTTATGTATAAACTACGTGAATAAGGAACCTTACTATTATTTGGTCCTTCAACAATTAGAATAGGGCCAAGTTTTTTCATCTAGATCACCTCGTTAAATATTGATCAACCTTCACAATAACAAGTGAATGAATACTCATTCATTATATCAGAAAACATTCCAATATGAAATCGATTTGAAATGAATGATTAACTTGTAAGGAATCATAATGGAAGTGAACTATTTGGTATATAGCAACAAAGTTTGGCGAGTCAGACTTTATAAAAACCCAAAAAGATTTACGTACGTCAATAATCAAAAAATTCAAATAATAAGTTGACATCGACTTTTCCTATATGATATAACTCAAATTAGCAAGTTAATCGTTACATAAGATTTTTGGATAAGTGGTGATATGACATGAAAATTACAGCTAAAACGATTGCTGAACAGCTAGGTTTATCTATTGCTACTGTCGATCGAGCATTGAATAACAGAAGTGGTGTAAGTCCTAAAACATTAAAAAAGGTTTTAGAAAAGGCAAAGGAATTAAATTACAAACCAAATATGTCCGCGAGTTTACTTTCTCGAAAAAAGCAAATTCTCGTTGCGTTTGTTTTTCCTATTTATCCAGAATATTTCTGGAAAGAAATTGAAATGGGAATTATGAAGGCATATAAAGATTTATGTGATTATGGATTTGAAATAGACATCATTCGAACGTCGAAATTTGAAGTCGAAGAGCAAGTGCGAGTTGTTCAGGATATTATTCAATCAACAAAATATGACGGACTTGTCCTTTCAGCTAATGATGCAACCCCATTTATACATGTAATCAATACAGGAATTGAAAACGGCTTTCCGATTTATACGTTTAACAGCGACTCTCCTACAAGCAAAAGACTATCCTACGTTGGTGCAGATTATCAAGATTCTGGGCGATTAGCTGGAGAGCTTTTGTATCATTTTACACATACTTCTAAAAAATTCGCATTAATTACAGATAAAATGAATACGTTTCAAATGCAGCAAAAAGTTCTCGGTTTTATAGAATATACGGCACAGTCAAATAAAATGGAGCTTATACGCCCATTGAAAATTAGTAACACAGATCTCTCAAACTCTATTATGGAATTAGAAGACGAGTTAAAACTGGTCGATGGAATTTATGTTGCCACTGGAGCACTTGCCGATGTGGCAAGAGGAATAGAAGAAATGAAATTAAATAAGAATCCAATCCTAATTGGTCACGATATGAATAATGAAATTCATCACTTTCTTAAGAAGAATGTCATAACTGCAACGATCTGTCAGGATCCAGTTTACCAAGGTTCACTTGCAGTAAGAAAAGTATTTGATCATCTTATGCTAGGGGATCCTATACAGGTTGTAAAGGACATTGTAAAACTGGAAATTGTAACAAAGGGCAATGTGAAATATTATGTACACGAATAATTGACTATCGTACGTCAGTTGAATTCTCCTAAATTGAAACGGGTAAATTGTACAAAATGTTTAGTATTTTAGCAATTTAGCATTTTACCTGTTTCAATTCTTATAATTAAAAATGATGTACGATAATCAATTTATATATTCTTCAGTTCTCGAAAGGATGTGGTACAGCGATTATTTATTGAGAAAGTTGTTCTTTTAAAAATATTAAGTAGGAGAGTGATCTTTTAATGAGTCGGTTAAAAGTAATCCAAATAGGTGTTGGAGGATTTGGTCAATCTTGGTTAACAATTTTACGAGATTTTAATGAAATTGAATTAGTTGCTGTTGTTGATGTGGATGAGAATAACATAGTGGATGCAAAGAAATTATTGAAGGATGACTCAATTCAGTTTTTCCAAAATCATTTAGAAGCATTTGAACAAGTTGAAGCAGATATAGCAATCATCATTACACCACCGCAAACACATAAACGCCTAGCACTAGACGCACTACGAGCAGGATTATATGTCTTCATGGAAAAACCAATTACTCATACATTCGAAGAAGCTACTGAATTATATAATGAAGCGAAGAAATACGAGAAATTTATTATGATTAGTCAAAATTATCGATGGAGACCAGAGATTTCAGCGATAAAGAATTGTATTCAACAAGGTATCATTGGAACTGTTGAATATGGAGAATGGAATTTTAGAAGAGCAACAAAATTTGGTGGTTGGCGAGATCAATATAGTGAGATTTTAATAGAAGATATGAGCATACACCACTTTGATTTATTAAGACATATTTTAGGGAAAGATGCGACATCCATTTATTCAAAAAGTATGAAACCATCTTGGAGTTGGTTTGGTGGGAATGGAGTTGCAAGCGCAATCATTAAATTTGATGAAACCTTAATCAACTATTTTGGGAGTTGGGTAACACGTGGGAAAGAAACATCTTGGAATGGAGAGGTTCGTTTAGTAGGGAGCAAAGGAATTATTGAATTAATTGATGATGTTCCACTTTTGACTTATGAAGATGGAAAAACACATGAGTTAGAGCTTCCCAAAATGCCTTATACTGATCGTGAATTTTCGATTTTTGAAATGGTTCAAGCCATAAAAGAAAATCGAAAGCCAATCACTCATCTCGAGGATAATTTAAAAAGCTTTGCAATAGTGGGTGGTGCCCTACAATCTATTAAACATGGTGAAGAAGTAACCATTGTAGGGAGTAAAAGTATAGAAGCAATTAATTAAAGGGGGAATTTATGATGAAATCACACTTGAAATTAATATGTGGTCTTTTATTTTTAATGCTAATCGGACTTGTTGGATGTAGTAGTGATGGGGCTAGTAATGATCAACAAGGAGATGGCAAAAATAAAACTGATGAAGTCGTAACATTAAAGGTTTGGGATTATTTAAATCCAGATTCACCTCCAGAAAAAGAACAATTAGAATTGCTTCGTAAGTATGAAGAAAGTAACCCGAATATTAAGTTCGAGCGAACGTATTTTCCTTTTGCGGATTTAAAAACGAAACTACTACAAGGCATTGCGGGGAACGAATTGCCGGATATCGTCATAATCGATAATCCTGATCATCAATCATTCGCAGCTGCAGGGGTATTTGCTGATATTACAAAGGAAGTAGAAGCATGGGGAGAAGCAGATAAATATTTTGAAGGTCCAAAAGATTCAACGATTTTAGATGGTAAGTACTACGGTATTCCAAATAATAGTAATGCGCTTGCACTTTATTACAATAAAGACATGTTTGAAGAAGCCGGTATTACTGAACCACCAAAAACTTGGGAAGACCTAAAAGAAGCAGCAAAAAAATTAACAACAAATGATCGCAAAGGTTTAGCAATTGCTGCAACTAAAAGTGAAGAGGGTACATTCCAATTTTTACCTTACTTATGGCAATCTGGTGCTGATTTAGACTCCTTTGGTAGTCCAGAAGCTATTTCTGCAATGACATTTATCCAAGATTTGGTGAAAGAAGGCTCGATGTCGGAAAATATTATTAATTGGGATCAGCAAGATGTTCTTGTTCAATTCCAAACAGGAAAAGCAGCTATGATGGTAAATGGACCGTGGCAGCTTCCTACACTTAGAGAAGAATCTAAGGATATGAATTGGGATGTTGTACTTATGCCAGAAGATGAACAAGCTGCTTCAATACTTGGCGGAGAAAACTGGGCTATTACAGCAACAACAGAACATAAACAGGAAGCATTTGATTTTATAACCTGGACTCAACAGCCTGATGTATTGGGACCAATGCATGAACTTGGAGGTCGATTACCTAACCGTGAAGATGTTGCTAGCGATGAGAATTATGAATGGAACAAAGACCCACAATTACAAGTGTTTGTCCAACAGATAAAAACATCTAAACCTCGTGCTTACGGAACAAAATATCCGGAAATATCAACAATCGTCCAAGAAGCCCTTCAACGATCAATTACTGGTGAAGATGTTGAAAAAGTAATGAAAGAATCTGCAGAAAAAATAGAACCTTTATTACCATAATAAAAGCGACTGAGTTTGAAATACGCTCAAACTGATTCAGAAGGGGGCTAAACTTTGGAAGCGGATACAAGAGTTGAATCTAATAGGAAGGTAAGTGTTGGTTTGCAATTTGGTCCATTTTTGAAGAAATCTCTGCCAAAATATTTATTTATCATACCTGCCTTTCTTTTTGTTGTAATTTTTATGCTATATCCAATTTTTTATAATATTTTTATTAGTTTTCAAGATGTTACTATCATGAATTTAAAAGGTGATAAGTCATTTATCGGGGTTGAAAATTATCGTCAAATTTTTCAAGATGAAAGATTTCTTCTATCCTTAAAGAACACTGTGATTTACACTGTTTCCTGTATTGTTTTTCAGCTTTCAATTGGTTTTTTGTTAGCGTTATTTTTTAATCAACAATTTCCGATGCGCAACTTCTTTCGCTCAATTTTGCTTTTAGCGTGGATGACACCGCTTGTTATAACGGGAACACTATTTAAATGGTTATATGATGTGGATTATGGTGTACTCAATTATCTCCTTATCCAAATTGGATTAATAAGTGAACCAATAAACTGGTTAGGCCAACAAAGCACTGCATTAATGGCCATAATCGTGACAAATATTTGGATTGGAATTCCGTTCAATATGATTCTCTTATTATCAGCTTTACAAGCACTGCCGAGTGATGTCTATGAAGCTGCAAAAATAGATGGCGCATCAAGAATACAGTCATTTTTTAAAATTACACTACCACTAATGAAGCCAGCAACTTTAGTCGTCTTAGTTCTCGGGATTATCTACACGTTTAAAGTATTTGATATTATTCTGATCATGACGGGAGGAGGGCCAGTTAATGCAACTCAAGTTCTTCCGTTTTTCGGTTACGAGCTTGCTTTTGTAAACTTTAAATTTAGTCTTAGTGGTGCTGTAGCCACAATTATTCTAGTAATCTTAACAGTCATCTCTCTAATTTACCTATATT
The DNA here is from genome assembly GCF_014217835.1 of Metabacillus sp. KUDC1714. Classification (NCBI taxonomy): domain Bacteria; kingdom Bacillati; phylum Bacillota; class Bacilli; order Caryophanales; family Bacillaceae; genus Metabacillus; species Metabacillus elymi. Next base: position 5,319,356 of record NZ_CP055263.1, on the reverse strand, counting down.
TGATCAGGAAGGAGGAGTCAATGTGATGAAATATACTATAAGACAATATGGAATGTTTGTCATTGCACTTTTAATAACAGCAGTGTTTCTATTTCCCATCTATTGGATGATCACGACGTCTGTTAAGCCAATTCAAGATGTGTTCGCAACTCCTCCGATGATTTTTCCAGAAACGATTCAGTTTAAGGCGTACATCAAAAATATAGTAGAAGATCAGAGTATTTTATTGTACCTAAAAAATTCGTTAATCATTGCGATCGGAACATCATTATTAACACTTTTATTAGCTTTGCCTGCAGCATATGCAATGGCTCGTTTTCGCTTAAAGGGTAGTGGAATCTTCCTACTAATCTTACTTGTCACGCAAATGGTACCTGGAATTATGACAGCTATGCCACTATTTATCTTATTTAGTCATTTTAACCTACTAAATAGTTATGTAGCTTTAATAATCGGAAATACAACACTCGCTTTACCATTTGCTATATTAATAATGCGTCCGTTTTTTCTTTCAATTCCAAGAGGTTTAGAGGATGCAGCAGTTATTGATGGCTGTAATCGTTTCACTGCATTTGTTAAAGTTGTTCTTCCCTTGACAAAACCTACATTGTTAACAGTTGGTACGTTCAGTTTTTTATTCGCTTGGGGAGATTTAATTTTTGCCTTAACGTTAGCTACAGATGAAAAAATTCGACCATTAACAATGGGACTAACAAAATTTATTGGTCAATATGGAACACAGTGGGATGGACTAATGGCAGTGTCTACGATAGCTGCTGCCCCAATTATTATCATGTTTATCTTATTACAAAAGTATATTGTAAGCGGAATCACAGCAGGATCTGAAAAATAAAGGAAGAATACTAATTTACTAGAAGTCATTTTTAATAAAACATATTCAACTAATTTTATGGGGGAGATTTAGATGAAGCTAGGAGTTTTTGCTGTACTATTTTCGGAGAAATCTTTAGATGAAGCATTGGATTACATTAAGGATTCTGGTCTTGATACTGTAGAGATTGGTACTGGTGGATATGTAGGGAATGCACATTGCAATCCTGCTGAACTGTTGGCAGATCAAGCAAAATTTAATGCGTTTTATGAGGCATTTCAAACTAGAGGTATCCAAATTAGCGCATTAAGCTGTCATGGTAACCCTTTACATCCAAATAAAGATATTGCTTCAGAGCATCATCAAGTATTTCAAAATACTGTCAGACTTGCTTCTAAGCTAGGGATTGAAAATGTTGTAACATTCTCAGGTTGTCCTGGTGAATCTGATTATTCTTTACATCCAGTTTGGATTACTTGCCCATGGCCAAATGACTTTTCAGAGGTTGTTGATTGGCAGTGGCGTGAAAAGGTGATTCCTTATTGGCAGGAACAAAATCAATTTTTAAAAGAGCATAATGTACGTGTTGCTGTTGAACCACACCCAGGATTTGTTGTTTATAATACCGAAACATTACTGCGTTTAAGAGAAAAGTGTGGTGATCAAATCGGAGCTAACTTTGATCCAAGTCATTATTTTTGGCAAGGAATGGATCCAGTAGCATGTATAAAAGCATTAGGAAAAGAAAATGCATTATTTCATTTCCATGCAAAAGATACAAGAATCGATCAACAAAACAATCCATTAAATGGTGTGTTAGATACAAAGAGCTATAAGGATATTGCAAACCGTTCATGGGTTTTCCGTACAGTTGGGTATGGTCATGGTGAAGATACCTGGAGAGAGATTATAAGCAGTCTTCAAACAATTGGTTACGAAGGTGCTATAAGTATAGAACATGAAGACGGTTTAATGAGTATAGAGGAAGGGTTCACAAAAGCTGTTGAATTTTTGCAGGATAAATTAATTAAGCAAGGAGCGAAGGAATTGTGGTGGGCTTAAGAAACAAGTAAGTATTGGTTACTTAAAAACCTCTTTGTTAGTACAAAGAGGTTTTATTTTGCACAAATTCTTGCAATCTATGATAATAGAATGGATGGAAGGTGATTATAACAATATATCTTAAATAATAGATAGTTATCAATCCCAGTAATAATTGAGGTGTCTAATATGATTCATATTGTAAACGGCGATGTTCTCGGTAACAAAATTAAGGGACTTAATGGGAATATAATTGTTTGGAGAGAAATGTATGATTTTGGTCCACTAAATTCCAATTGGTCAAATGACGAATTAATAAATAATAGGGCCATCTTTTTTGAGGAAAAACTTAATATACCTTCAACTTTATTTCTGCAGAATTGTAATAATCAATTAAACCAACTTAATAAAATTTCGCGAGAAGAAGAGGTGGTACTTTGGTTCGAACATGACCGCTATGATCAAACGATGCTAATGTACATACTAACACAATTATCGATTCAGAAAATCGTAAATCTATCGATGGTCAGTGTGAACTCATATCCTACCATTTCTCCTTTTTATGGGTTAGGTCAATTGAATTTTGAGCAACTGACTAAGCTCTTTAATCAACGAGTGAAAATCACTAGCAACCAAGTAAAAGAGGCGGTAACAGGCTGGAATGCTTATACCTCATCTACCCTGGAGGAAGTAAAAAAATGGATAACTGATGAGCAACATGAATTACCTTTTCTACTAGAAATGTTTAAACGACAGGATAGGTATTTCCCATCAGCTCTAACAGGATTAAATGAAATTGAATTGTTGGCACTTAACACAATTGCAAAAAAGACTTGTTCTTTTAGAGATCTTTACAAAAGTATATCTCCGTCATTAATAAACGATGGTTTAAGTGATTTACATATTGCTTCATTATTAAATGAGTTAATCAAAGGTGAAAATGCTCTACTTGAAATTGATGGACCATTGCCAGCTTTTGAATATTATCATTTAGATCCCAGCCTAACTATTAGCCCTAATGGTGAGAATGTTTTAAAGGGAAAAGCGAATCGTATTGATTTAATTGGGATTGATTGGTGGGTTGGAGGTGTACATTTGAATAAAACAGTGTGCTACTAAGGTAGATAAGTAGCACACATTATTTCTAAATAGCGGATACTACTTCGGACAAATCACTGGGCAAACTTATTCCCATTTAAACGCCTTACTTGCAACAAAGAATGAAACAATAAGCCATCCGCCTAAAGTCAAAGTCTCAACCCAAAGTTCTGTAATAGGAGTACCTACATTCATTGTCTCACGTAAAGCAGTTGTTAAATGAGCTATAGGTAAAATATTTACAAATGGCTGTAGAAATTCAGGCATATTACTAATTGGGAAAAAGACACCACCTAAAAATAACATTGGAAACGTTACAAAGGCTGCAATTGGCCCAGCACTCTCTGGATTTTTTGCAACACCGGCAATGATAAATCCAAGTGCCATAAAGGCTAAAGTTCCTAAAATTACAAATCCGATTAATACTAGCCAGGATCCATTTACATTAAGGTCAAATACTACCTCTCCAACAAGCAGGACAAGCAATGCTTGTAACCCATTTAAAAATAGTCGTGCAGTAATTTGGGCTGAAATGAAGGTTGAAGCTTTAAGGCGAGTACCTTGCATTCTCCGCAAGATTCCACGTTCTCTCCACGCTGAAATTTGCCCTGCGACACCATTCATATTGTTACTCATAATCATCATTGCAACGATCCCAGGAACAAGGAAATCAATGTACTGAATATCTAGTGCACGGACACCCTTTGATTCAATTTCAACAACTGGAGAATAGTTAACGATATCCTTGCTAATTTCATCAACAGTTGCATTCACAATGGAAAGGGCGAGTTGAGACTCAGATAAATTTGTTTCATTATAATATACAGGTAAAGTAAAACGATCTTCATTTGTGCCAAGGTCCTTATAATATGTATGATATCCTTCAGGTATCTCCATTACAAGCTGATTCTCTCCATCTTTCAAAAGCTTTAAAGCTTCATCAACATCGTCAACTAGTTCAAGTTTAAATGCGTCATTTTCTTTAAAAGGAGAAATAAGCTGCTTAGAGGCCTGTGATTGGTCATTGTCTACAATTGCGATTGATAGAGAAATTCCATTACCGTTCCCAACAAATGTACCAAGAGCGAGCATTAGAATAATTGGGAAAAGAAGTGTAAAGAACAAAACTTGGCGATTTCTAGAAAAGATTCGGAGCTGAGCTAATGTTAGCTGTAGGTAAGCTTTCATTCTCGTAGACTCCTTCCGGTCATATGAATAAATACATCTTCTAAAGTAGCTGTTCTTGTTTGCAGATCTTGAAGGTTTATGCTTTTACTTGAGGTGTGTTGGATTAAATCTGTTAAGGTGGATTGTAGGGAATCTGTATAAAGTACATATTTATCATGTCTTTTCGTTACTTGCTTCACGCCTTGAAGTTCTTTGAGAAACAAGGAATCTTGTTTGGACTGTAGTGAAAACTCGACTGCACTATCAGATTGTAGCTGTTTTACTAACGATGTAGGTGTATTTAAAGCTATTAATGATCCTTTATCCATTATACCGATACGATCACATAGCACATGTGCTTCATCCATATAATGAGTGGAGAGGACAATTGTTTTTCCTGCTTCCTTTAAATTATCAATGATATTCCATAAGGTTCTCCGTGCTTGTGGGTCTAAACCTGTAGTTGGTTCATCAAGAAAAACAATTTTAGGATCATGAATTATCGCTAAGGCGATTGCTAATCTTTGCTTTTGTCCTCCAGATAAGCTTTTTATTCGATCTTTTTTCTTCTCTGAAAGTAACATGTCGTTAATAAGGTCAGGTATACTGACATGGCTTGGATAAAAGCTTGCATACATTTTCATAATCTCTTCAACAGTTAATAATTCAAACAAAGAAGTAGATTGCAGTTGAACACCTATTACTTCTTTCACCTTTCCTATTTCTTTTCGAATATCATAACCTGCTAAGTAAGCGGTCCCTTGATCAGGCTTTCTAAGACCTACGAGCATTTCAATTGTTGTTGTTTTTCCAGCTCCATTTGGTCCTAATAATCCAAAAACCTCACCTGTGTTTACTGTGAATTTAACATCATTTACTGCAGTGAAGTCACCATATTTTTTAACTAACCCATCTACTTCAATCATAATTTTTGTTCACTCCTTTCCATCATTTATTGCAAATAAAGAAACCTCTACATGTGCAGAGGATGATACAATTACTGCCAACTATTATTATAGTATTAAACTCGATGAAAGTCTGCTTTCCACTTTTGAACTTCCAGCTTAATTTGTTTAGCTGATAAATTTTCAATTACCGTTTTTTCTACTAATAAAGAATATTCTTCATCACTAGCAAATCGTAAAGCGATTAATTGTTTTAGTGTAAGTCGTGGATCTAAACGTCTCCCTGTTAGGATGTAATAGCGGAGACTTTCCTCGGTGCGAATAAGGCGATCTTGAAGTTTTAGGGCATATAGACGAACTTTTACGACGATAAAAAATAAAGCAAATCCTGAAAATAAAAGGATATATGCACTTAATGTAAAGCTATTATTAATAAGTGCCTGAATAAATTGAATAACTCCTAGAATAACGATAACTAGAGATAGAGGTGCTAAAACATAATGAAAAAGCGGGTCAATTTTTGTATGCTTTGTATATGATTGTTCCAATTTACACACTCCTTTAGTTTATTGTACCTTTTATAGTATAAGGAAGTTATGCATTATATTCCTGTTTAAAAAAGTATGAAAGATTTGTACTAAAAAAATTATGAAAAAAAGAAGAATCTCCATTATAGAGATTCCATTTCAACATTTATCACGTGATCAATTTGTTTCAAAGAATAATAAACATCTGTAACATACAAATTTTCATTTACTAACAAGATTAACTCCAACTGTTGGAGTTCACCATTTTGTATATCCTTAACTCTCACTTTTCTTGCTTTCATTTTTTTTAGCTTAAGCTCTTTAAGTATATCTGTCAGTTTTTCCTCTTCATCGACAATAATCTTTACTTTTAATTCTCTTTCTCTTAAAGATTTCGGACCAATGAATTTAAAGATAAAGGGAATGAGCTCTACACTAACAATTAATAGAAGTGTAGCAATGATTGCTTCAAACCAAAATCCAGCTCCACAGGCAATTCCTATGCCTCCAGCACCCCATACCATTGCTGCTGTGGTTAGGCCAGAAATCATATCGTTGTTCCGCCTTAATATGACACCCGCGCCTAAAAATCCTATTCCTGATACAATCTGTGCAGCCAATCTCAATGGGTCCATTGGTCTAACATACTGTTCAGCAAATTTTTCAGATGCTTCAATTGAAACAGTTGTCAATAAACAGCTAACAATTCCGATTACTAAACAAGTTTTTAAACCCAAAGGCTTCTTTTTCAATTGACGTTCTAATCCAATAATAATCGATAAAATGGTTGCAACACCTAGGTTGAAAATAAATGTATTTGGTTGAATGATCATAACATATCTCCTAATGTATTTTTATCCCAGTATTAACGCAGGGCAGTAAAAACTTAGTTTTATTTTTCCATAAGATGAAACTAATATTTATATTATACGCATTTGACAATAGTTTTTTTGTAGTAGATATTTATTTTGATTCTACAACAAAAAAGTCCATGTAAGTATTAAAACATATGCAAAGTATATTATAATAGAATTTTCTTAAGTGAATTAGAATAGTAGAACAATAATTAAATAGGGAGCAGATTTAATTTATATGAAAATTGTATCATGGAATGTAAATGGAATAAGAGCGTGTGTGCGAAAAGGTTTTTTAGATTATTTTAATGAAATCAATGCTGATATCTTTTGTATCCAGGAATCAAAATTACAAGAAGGCCAAATCTCATTGGAACTAGAAGGGTATCACCAATATTGGAATTATGCTCTAAAAAAAGGGTATTCAGGTACAGCGATTTTTACAAAACATAAACCAATTTCTGTTTCTTATGGTGTCGGTCAAGCAGATGATGAACCTGAAGGTAGGATTATTACCTTAGAATTCGAAGAATTTTACTTAATCAATGTATATACACCAAATTCAAAAAGGGATTTGGAAAGACTTGATTATCGCTTACAATGGGAGGATGAGATACGTCATTATCTTATCGAATTGGAGCAAATAAAACCAGTTATACTTTGTGGTGACCTAAATGTAGCCCATGAGGAAATTGATTTGAAAAATCCAAAGTCAAATAAAGGGAACTCTGGATTTACTTTGGAAGAACGTGGTAAAATGACGAATTTACTTGCTGAAGGTTTTGTCGACAGCTTTCGATATTTCTATCCAGAAAAGCAGGATGTGTATACCTGGTGGTCTTATATGAGCAAAGTACGCGAACGCAATATTGGGTGGAGAATTGATTATTTTATTGTTTCAAAAAGGATTGCTGAACAATTAATAGACTCTCAGGTCCATTCAGACATATTGGGAAGTGATCATTGTCCTGTATGTATTGAGATGAGTTTTTAAACAACGTTAAATTTGTAAGTATTATATGTAGATTGTACACTGAATGTAGTTTGGACATAATGAAAAGAGAGTATCAGAAACCAAAACAAAAATAGCTGGATGGAGGAAATATCAGGTTGTTAAAAAATCAAATGAAACAATTTATCATAACAATTATTGAAAAACAGCAAGCATTGAAGCAAACGGAAGCAGACATCGCAATATTCAAAGAAGAAATAGACTACATAAAGAAGCATGAATTACACTCTGATGAATTAAAAGGGACTATAAAGTTCGAAGAAAATAATCCGAACACACGCTTTGAAGATGCGTACATTGAACGAGGTCATAAGGAAACAGAAGAAGTCATTGCAATTGAAACTTTTTCTTTTTTAGATCACTCTGTTAACTATCTTAAAGAGCATATGGAAGAATTCATTTACTTGGAGTCGAAATGGCTGGAGTTAATTGGGGTTGATGCAATTTCCTTAGAAGTTGATGATGTTTTTAAAACATATGATGTCATGCTAGGCTTGAAGCTACAAAAGAAACATGAAAAAGTTATAAGAGAGTATCTTAATGAAGAATTAAACGGTAAAGCTGAAGCTTTTGATCTCATGTTTAATCAAAATGATGGAATGTGGGATTTGAATTTTACGCTAGACTATATTCGTGAGTTTAATCAAGACATCACCTTGAGTGAAGCGTATAGTCGTATTTATCGGGTTCTATTTAAGTTAGTCGAAACGATAGAAGAGATGAACGATAAGCAATTGTAATCAGAATGAACATGGAAAATTTTATCACAATACGAATATATATGGCTTTTACTAAGTAGAGTCATATATATTCGCTATTATTTATTAGACGAGCTATTTAATAATTATTCACTTATGTAAGAACAGCAATAATCAACAACTGTAACTGCCTTTACTTGAAATTTTTCATTTGCAGGTACATAGAAAACTCCATTCCCTTCAATCACTTTCCATTCTTCGCCATTAAGTTTATATTCCAAATGCCCTGCAACGATTTCCATCTCTTCCTTTACATCTGTTGCAAATTCATATTCACCTGGCTGCATAACACCTAATGTCTTTCTAGTTCCATCCTCAAATAAAATGGTTCTGCTTGTAACCTTACCTTCAAAATAAATATTTGCTTTCTTCTCGATCGTAATATTAGAAAATTTCGACATTTTTCAACATCCTCTCAAAGTAGTATAATTTAATTTATCATAAAATTAAGAATAATAAAATATTAACTAGCAAATTATGAATGATATCAAAACTAAATATTGCAGGTCCCATCAATGTTCGTTAAAATTAACGAGATTGAAAACCAGTAGGAAAAGAGGGTATTATATGATAGATCGTACAGTACTAATTAAATTTTCAGAAACAACAACAAGTGAACAATTAAAAGAAGTGTGTGAGCGGTTTAAGTCGTTAAAAAATCATCTTTCTGGAATAATAGATTTGCAAGCAGGTCTAAATTTCGCTGAAAAGAGTAAGGATTTCCAAGTCGTACTTTCAGTTCGCTTTGAAGATAAGACAGCTCTTGAGGCATATGTGGCAAATCCTGAACACCAAGCTGTAGCAGCGTACATAAGAGAAGTTGGTAGAGTGGATAGTATCGGTGTTGATATAGAAATTTAATAGTTAAGGTGAGAAGGATGACTTAAAAATGGTCAGATCATTTCAAACGTGACTTGTATATAGTATCTATTCATTTATTTGAGACTATATTTAGTGATGTAGAGGTCTGTTCCATGGATTAGTGTCATCCTTTTTAAAATAATCCACTTCTATCATAATCGTATTCATTAATAATATGATTTTAGATTTTTTACAACTTAAGACAGCAAGGAGACATTTATTTTGGCCAGCTTTAACCAGCAATTCCTGTATTGTGTGCTAATCATTGGCTTGGGATATATTTTAAGAAGATCCAATATCTTGAAAGAGAGAGATGGAGAGGGTTTATCAAGAATTATCTTCAATCTTACTCTTCCGGCACTAATTATTGTAACCTTTAGTGAGATAAAAGTAGAATCCTCGCTATTTCTCCTTATTTTTATTTCCTTTATTTATGGGATTTTTTCAGGCTTTCTAACTCTATTTGTGTTAAGGAAAGAAAACCGATCTGTCAAAGGTATGATAGGGATGATGGTGCCCGGTTTTAATATTGGGTTATTTGCCTATCCGCTTGTTGAGGTCATTTTTGGAAAAGAAGGTATTACATACTTTGGGATGTTTGATGTAGGAAATGCCTTTATTGTATTTGGATTAAGCTACTTAATTGGTAGTTTTTATTCAAAAAAAGAGCAAACCATTGATTTCAAAACGATTGTTAGTAAAATATCAAAATCAATCCCTTTTATGACATATTTAGTCGTCGTCATGATCAATTTATTCGGTTTAAAACTTCCAGATGTAGTATTAAATGTTTCTGGAATTATTTCAGCGGCAAATATGCCATTATCATTACTTTTACTAGGAATTTACTTGAATTTTTCCTTTAGTAAAAGCCATCTAAAACTGATGATGAAATTTTTGGGACTTCGTTATGGTGTTGGATTAGCGATTGGAGTATTGTTATTTTTTTTATTACCTTTTAATGATATGTTCAAATATACGATACTAATTGGTCTTATTTTACCAACGTCTGTATCTGTTTTACCTTACTCCGTTGAGTTTGAATATGATCAAAAATTTGTAGGGACTTTATCGAATGTAACAATTATTCTTAGTTTCGTCCTATTGTGGGGAATAGCGAATATTTTAATGTAATGAAAGTAAATATGTTCGAATTTTGCTGTTTTTCAGGATAGAAATATGAGGAACTAGTCTATATTAAGAAATATTCAAGATAGAACCACTTACTTAAATCTCTTCATTCTGGTAAAATCGATATAACATATCATCAGTAGGAAAAGAAAGTAGGCGCAAAGGCTTCATGGACTCATTTTTACATCAGCATAAGGAAGAAATGCTTCATTATATTGAAGAGCTCGTAAATATTGATAGTGGATCATATGATAAACAAGGTGTCGATACGATAGGGCAACTACTAAAAGAAAGTTACAAAGAGCTTGGATTTAACGTTTTTGTTGAAGAACAAGGGGTGTATGGAAACCATTTAATTATCGAGCATAAAGATGCAATCGATCCAAACATCATCATTCTTGCTCATATGGACACGGTATTTCCTCGAGGGACTGCAGCTGAAAGGTCGTTTCGGATTGAAGGAAATCGTGCATATGGACCAGGTGTTATTGATATGAAAGCGAGCCAAGTATCGGTATTGTATGCTATAAAAGCGTTAGTTAATGAAGGATATGAAGGCTATAAAAGGATTCGAATTGTCCTTAATAGTGACGAAGAAATAGGATCACCATCCTCTCGTGAGATTATTGAAAGAGAAGCAAAAGGTAAAAAGTATGCACTTGTGATGGAGCCGGCGAGAAAAGATGGTTCACTCGTTTCTTCAAGGAGAGGAAAAGGAAATTATACACTAATTATTGAGGGGAAAGCAGCTCATTCTGGTATTGAACCTGAGAAAGGCCGAAGTGCAATCGAAGAATTAGCCCATAAAATCATTCAATTACATGAACTATCCGACCATGAAAATGGAATTAGCGTAAATGTTGGTTTAATCGAAGGTGGATCAAGTGCTAATACTGTTTCAGATCATGCAGAAGCCCAAATCGATGTTCGAATAAAAGAAATAGGTCAGGTCGAACTTCTGGAAGAACGACTTGATGAAATCTGCTCTTCTTCGGATGTAGTTGGCACCAAGATATCATTAGAAGGTGAAATGAATCGCCCGCCAATGGAGAAAAACAAAAAAACACGTGCACTACTACGAATTATTCAAGACGTAGGTGATGAAATAGGTGTAGAAATTGAAGATACCTCTACTGGTGGAGGATCTGATGCTTCATTTACGTCATCTTTAGGTATAGCTACAATTGATGGTTTAGGTCCTATAGGTGGAAATGCTCATAGTGATCAAGAATATTTAGTTATTCCAAGTCTGGTTGAACGAACACTTTTATTAGCAACAATAATTGAACGGTTATCTAAAAAGTGAACTTAAAATACAAAGGTAAGTTGTTTATTAAAAATGACTTGCCTTTTTATTATTTATGTTTGATAAAGGGATGAAGTGAAAAATATAATAGGTCACAAATGCAACTGATTATGTTAGGATTATGAATAAACGATAACTTGTATTCAAGGTAGTGTTCTCAAAAACTTGTTCATTACATATTGATAGGTTGAATACAATGAAAGCGTTTTAAAACGAAGGGATGGATCATTATGATAAATGTAGCTTTATTAAGTAAATGGCATGTCCATGCAGTAGACTATGCTTTACAAGCAGAACAAAATAAAAACATTACAATTAAAGCTGTCTGGGACGAAAATCCAGAACGGGGGAAAAAGTGGGCACAAGAACTAGGTGTCCGATTTGAATTTGATCTTTTAAATGTCTTAAAGGATGCTGAAATCGATGCAGTTATCGTCGACTCACCCACTAATCTACATAAAGAAATCATTTCTCTTGCCGCTAATCATAAAAAACATGTATTTACCGAAAAGGTATTAGCCTTTACAAATCAAGACTGTGAGGAAATTTTTTCGATTATTAAAGAAAATCAAGTAAAGCTAATGGTCTCATTACCTCGATTAACAGAAAGTTATTATCTTTATGCTCAAGATGTGCTCGAAAAAGGGTTGATAGGTAAGCTTACATCTATTAGATGTCGCTGTGCTCATAATGGAGCTGTTTCTTTTGAAGGTAATCCGAATGGATGGTTGCCAAGTCATTTCTTTAATAAGGAGGAGTGTGGAGGAGGAGCGCTAATTGATCTTGGGGCACATCCAATTTATTTAACAAACAGGTTAGCAGGACCTGTTAAGGCTGTTACTGCAAGACTACAACAAACATTGGGGTATGATGTGGACGATAATGCAGTTGTACTTGTTGAATATGAATCAGGTGCTCTTGGGACAATTGAAACTAGTTTTCTATCTAATGGGTCACCTTTCCAACTAGAGTTATACGGTACTGAGGGCACATTGATGATAGAAGATGGGAAGGCGCGCTTAAAAAGTAATCTATTAGATGGTGAATGGAGTATTCCTAATCAATTACCAAAATCTCACCCTATGCCACTCGAACAATGGGTTGCAGCAATTATTGATAATAGTGAGCCTACAATTAATGAAAATGACATTCGAAACTTAACGTTGATCAATCAAGCCGCTTCACTTTCAAACGAAATAGGTCAAAGGGTCGAAATAAGTGACATTAGCAAACTAATAACAAACTAATAAATTGAGTAGGCATTGTTGTTTAAAAAAAGACTTTTTTTAGTGATCTAATATAGACAAGGTGTATTTCAACAAAAATCACGTTACAAGGTTGACTGTTTTTCCTATAACAGTTATTATACGGTAGCCAAGGTAGAGGTTAACATCTAATAATCTACGTGAGTCTTGATAACTTAGGAAGTGAACAGTTTGATAAAAATTGATATGCCATCAACAGATATCGTAATAACGAAAAATCGGCAATTAGGAGAAAAAGGTGAGCCTGTATTAAGTAGTGTTTATGGGTTTACTGACTACATGAAGATACCAAGAGATAAAAGTGGTATCTATATGTTCTTTAATAATAAAGATGAGCTATTATTCGTTGGTAAGGCAAGAAAGCTAAGACAAAGAATTAGAAAAAACTTTGAGGATCAAGTATCAGCCATTAAAAACCATAGAGATGAAGTATATAGTATTGCTGTTTGTTTTGTTGAGGAACCTGTAGATAGAGAAATTTATGAAACCTATATTATTAACAACCTACGTGCTAGGTATAATGTAGATAAGGTTTTTTATAAATAGGCAGTTAAAAAAGCTCGTGATTCGTAAGTGCGAATCACGAGTTTTTTTCGTATTTTGAAAATTATAAGTTAGGTAACTATTTTTTTGAAGTGCTAGGAGCAGGTGCTTGTTAAGGAAAATAATCTATACAGGAAGTTAGAATAGTTGTCAAAAAACGATTTAGTTGTTATATTTAACATATCAACTTAAAGTAAAACAAGGAGTTCCGATGAGCCAATTATATAAGAAAATATACCTTGATCTATTAGAAGATATAAAAAATGGAATTTTGAAAACGGGAGATAAAATCCCATCTGAAAATGAGCTTGCTGAAAAGTTCAATGTAAGTCGTATCACGACAAAAAAAGCGTTAGATATGTTAGCACAAAGAAATATCATCGAACGTTATCGGGGAAAAGGATCTTATGTCTCTGATATAAACAATGCTACAATTAATTCAACTGTAGACAATATAAATAATCCTTTTTTAGTAGATTCAAATTCTAAACAGGACTTAGTGGGATTTATTCTTCCTGGGTTTGGTAATGATTACGGCCCAAAGCTGCTTGATTCAATTGAAAAAAGGTGTTCAAAACTTAATTTTTCTATGGTGATGAAACAAACTTTAGGTATACCTGAATTAGAAGAAAAAGCAATTAGCTCATTAGTAAACCTTGGCGTAAATGGATTAATCATATGTCCTTCACCAGGAAAGCATTATAATAATGCATTACTAAGGCTAGTTATAGAAAATTACCCACTCGTTTTAGTCGATCGCTATTTAACAGGAATACCTTCAAGCTCAGTTTGTATCAATAACAAACAGGCAGCTGTTGAACTAACAAACTATGTGTTAGAGCTTGGGCATGAGCATATTGCTTATCTTTCACCTGCAACAGGAGGTACTTCTTCTCTTGAAGATAGACTAATGGGGTTTCATGTTGCTATAGCAGAAAAAGGTGTAAGAATTAAACCAGATACGATCCTACTGGATATAAAGAGCACACTAAAAAATAGTTCAAATAGTAATTTAAAAAAGCTAAAAATTAATGATAAGGATAGAAATGATATATGTAAGTTAATAGAGGATAACCCAGAGATCACAGCCTTCATAACAAGTGAATATTTGGTAGCTGTTTTACTTTATGAAGTTTTAGAATCATTAGGTAAAAAGGTTCCAGAAGATTATTCTATTGCTTGCTTTGATTCTCCAACAGATTTAATCGATGAACCATTTTTCACACATGTTTTTCAAGATGAAGAAAAAATGGGCTATAATGCTGTTGATATATTAATTAACCACATACAAGAAAATGATATGACACCAATTCATTCTGAAGTTGGATTTAAGATAATAAAAGGTAGATCCACTCAATCCAAAATAAAAAATGCAAAAATAATCTAGAAGTTATGTTCATTTATTGAATATAGCTTCTTATTTTTGCTGTTATCCCAGTATTTAGAATAAAGATGCAATGATAAGTTATGTATTGATTTATTTGCATTTTTTACAATAATCAGTATTATAATTCAGCTTCGCAGAGCGTTAGATTTTCTTCCGTAAGTTAATTGTCTAAATAGTAAAAAATAATGTTGACATGTGTGTTTTTAGATTGTTATAATAACTTTATAAAATATAGTTGTTATAACAATTGATATGTTAATAGTTTAATTTGGGTATATACATACTACATTTATTGATTTATCTCTACTTAGTTAAACTTTGATTCTATTAATTGATGCACGATAATTTGAGTGCGATTATTTCAAAGCTTGAGGCTTCATTCGTAATTTTCTAATTTTTTTTTAAACCTATTTGTAAGCGTATTCATAAAACGGTCAAAACCACTGCTTCTGGATAAGGTCAAACTTTTTATAGTTTGATTTATCATATATAAGTTGTTGTATAAGGGGGATTGTGAACTTTTACCATTTAAGGAAAACCAAAAATGAAAATGAAGAGACTAAAGGGGAGGGAAGTTTTGTGAAAATTCGGGGTAAAAAAATTGGGATTTTCTTCATGACGATTTTTCTTATTTTCAGTTTAGTTTTAGCGGGGTGTTCGTCTAAGGAATCAGGTAGTAATGATGGTGGTGGAGAGACAAAAGGCCAAACTGAAATAACTTTCTGGCATGGCTCTACTGATATTGGTTTACAGGCATTGAAAAAAATGGTTGCAGCCTTTGAAGAAAAACATCCAGAAATTAAAGTGAAAATGGTCTATACCGAAGCTAGTGAAGGAGCAGACCAAAAACTTTTAACTGCTGTAGCTGGTGGCAATCCACCTGACGTTGCGCTATTTGACCGATTTAAGGTCGGTTCATGGGCGGCTCAGGAAGCATTAACAGATATTACTGATATGGCTGAAGCTGACGGAGTATCTGAGGATCTTTATTATCCATATGCTTGGAAGGAAGCGAACTACAAAGATAAATTATATGGACTTCCTTATACAACGGACTCACGCTTGCTTTACTATAATAAAGATCACTTTAAGGAAGCTGGATTAGATCCAGAAAATCCACCTAAAACAACTCAAGAGTTGGAAGCAGCTGCTGAGAAGTTAACGAAAAAAGAAGGAAATCGCTTTAAACAAATTGGTTTTATTCCATGGTATGGCCAAGGTTGGCTTTATGGCTGGGGATGGAGCTTTGGTGGAGAATTTTACAATGAAGAAACTGGTGAAGTAACTGCAAATGACCCTAAAGTTGTTGAAGCGTTAACTTGGATGGCTAGCCTTGCTCAAAAATTCGGTGTAGAGGACATTGCCGGATTTGAAAGTTCTGCTGGATCTGGGGCAATGGACCCGTTCATTTCAGGACAAATCAGTATGAAAGTGGATGGAAACTGGACAATCTCTGCTATTGAGAAATATAAGCCAGACTTGAATTATGGAGTAACACCTATGCCTACTCCTACAGGTACTGACTTCACTACTTGGTCTGGTGGTCACGCTATTGTTATACCAAAAGGATCAAAGAATGTGGAAGCAGCTTGGGAATTCGTAAAGTTCTTCGGTACTGAAGAAGGACAAGAGGTATACTTTGCAGAACTTCCTGGCGATCTTTCTGTAATCCCTGCTGTGAACGAGAAATTAGGCCGTGGAGATAACGAAAAGTTAAAGCAATTTATCGATATCCTACCAAACTCTCATAGCAGACCAGTTATCCCTGAAGGTCAATTGATGTGGAATGAAATCGTAGATGCAAGGGAAAAAACAGTCAGAGGAAATGGTACAGCGCAAGAAAACTTAGATCAAGCTACAGAAACAATTAATAAGGCCCTCGAGAAGTATAAATAAATCTTTAAGAGGGTGACTCAAAACTAAAGAATCGGACACTTTGAGTCACCCTCTATACTTTAAATATTGAAAGGGGGATTTATACATGGCGGAAGTAACTAAAGGTACTGGTGTACAAAAATCAATAGTTGCAAAGAAGAAAAAGAAGTACTCTACAAATTCAAATCTTCACGGATGGCTATTTGCTTCACCTTGGATCATAGGTTTGGTAGTGTTTTTTGCTTTTCCGCTTGTCGCTTCGATTTATTTTAGTTTCACAACCTATAGCATTTTACAACCGGGGGAATTCGTTGGACTTAAAAATTACCAAGAACTTTTTAAAGATGACTTATTCTGGAAATCAATCTACAATACTATTTATTTTACAGTCTTATTTGTTCCATTGAGTATTATATTCGGTGTTGCATTAGCAATGATGCTGAATATGAAAATAAAAGGAATGGCGATTTATCGGACTATTTTCTTTTTACCAACGCTTGTACCACATGTTGCTTTAGCGGTCCTATGGATGTGGCTATTAAATCCAGGATTTGGTCTCGTAAATGGAATGCTAGATATGATTGGAATACAGGGGCCAAACTGGCTTGGGAGTGAAATATGGTCTAAGCCGTCACTTATTTTAATGTCTCTTTGGGGAATTGGTCAATCTGTCATCATTTATCTTGCTGGACTTGGTGATATTCCAGAGGAACTTTATGAAGCAGCAGAAGTTGATGGCGCCAATTGGTGGCAAAAAACCCGCAATGTCACATTGCCGTTACTTACTCCTGTTATTTTCTTTAACCTAGTAATGGGAGCTATTGGAGCATTTCAACAGTTTACATTACCGTACACTATGACCCAAGGTCAGGGAACTCCAGCAAACTCCTTAACGTTTTATGTAATGCACTTATACGATAATGCGTTTAAGTTTTTCCAAATGGGGTACGCTTCAGCGATGGCTTGGATTCTATTTGTCATTGTCATGGCCCTAACTGCTGTAATCTTTGTTACTTCAAATCGTTGGGTTCACTACCAAGGGAAGTAGAGAGGAGTCGTACGACATGGATGCAAAAACTAAACTTAAATTAAAGAAAACCTTATCTCACATATGCTTAATTATTGCATCGTTCTTCTTCATCATTCCATTTATATGGATGGTATCAACATCATTAAAACCTATAACACAAGTATTTTCTTATCCGCCTGAATGGATGCCTAAGCCATTTCAGTGGTCAAATTATCTAGATGCAATGGAGTATATACCGTTCTTTACCTATCTAAATAATACAGTAGTTATTACGCTGTTAAGTACACTTGGAGTAGTGCTTACTTGTCCTCTTGTAGCATACAGTTTTGCAAAATTGGAATGGAAGGGTCGTAATGTTATCTTTTTCATTACCATTGCGGTCATGATGATACCAGGGCAGGTAACAATGATTCCCTTATTTTTAATCTTTAACAAAATAGGTTGGGTTGGAACTAGCTTACCTTTAATTGTACCAGCATTTTTTGGTGTACCATTTTACATCTTCTTATTGCGTCAGTTCTTTTTAGGATTGCCAGATATGCTAAGAGATGCTGCCAAAATAGACGGAGCGAGCGAGTTTCGGATTTATTGGCAAATCATGCTTCCGTTAGCAAAACCGGCAGTACTTGCTGTTGGATTATTCCAGTTCATGGGCAGCTGGACAGATTTTATTGGTCCATTACTCTATTTAACTGACGAAACTCAATATACACTGTCGTTAGGACTTCAGCAATTCCAAACGCAAATGGGTACTGAGTGGGGATTAATGATGGCGGTTTCAACGATGATGACATTACCAATCATCTTATTATTCTTCTTTTTACAAAAAACATTTATTCAAGGTATTACATTTAGTGGAATTAAATAGTTTTATAGAAATATATTATATCTGGAGGTTGTTAATATGAACAAGAAAATAGGTATGAGAATCCCGCCAAAAATTGGTGCAGGAGGCATGGAATCCGTTGCAAGTTGGGCATCTAGTATTGGGATCGATGTGATAGATGTACCATATTATAACGAAGAAGTTAAAGCTATTTTTGAAGCAAATGGACTTGAAGTTGGATCAATTGATGGTGTTGGAGCAGTTGGTCAAACGAAACTATTAAGTAAAGATGAGGAAACTCGGGCAGAAGCTGTAGAAGCGCTTAAAAATCAAATGACAGAAATTTCTCGTCTAGGTGGCAAAGTCATGTTTATGTGCCTTGTCCCAGAAGATATCACTATGTCACGCAAAGAAGCTTTTGAAATTTGGAAGGATACGTTTCCTAGCATAGTAAATCATGCCGAGGAAAATGGTATTTATATAGCATTAGAAGGATGGCCAGGACCAGCACCATATTATCCAACATTAGGCTGTACTCCTGAAATGCTTAGAGCTATGTTCAATGTTATTCCTTCAAAACATTTCGGGATTAACTATGATCCATCCCACTTAGTTCGACTAGGAATTGATCATTTAAGAATGTTGTCTGAATTTGGCGATAGAGTTAATTACTGCCATGGGAAAGATACTGAAATTTTACACGATGAGCAATATGAATGCGGTGTCATTCAAGCTACTTTTGGTTCTAAATATGATTTTTCTGAAGGTCCATGGCGTTATACGATTCCAGGACAAGGGGATGTAAACTGGGGGAAAGTTGCCGTACGTTTAGAAAAGATAGGATACACCGGTCCAATCAGTATTGAATTGGAAGATCATCGTTATTGGGGCTCTTTAGAGGCAGAACAACAAGGTATTCAAAAAGCAAAAGAACATCTTGAAATTTATTTTAAATAATGGCTCTTTTAAAGCTCACTGTTGATTGGAGTGAACGCCTGTAGCGGAAATCAACAACCAAGTTGGCAGTGTCTAAATAATAAAAAAGGTATAGGAGGAAGAATTATGTCTAGTAAAGTAAAAGTAGCAATTATTGGTTGTGGTGGTATTGCAAATGGGAAACATTTACCAAGTTTATCAAAACTAAAAAACGTAGAATTGGTTGCATTTTGTGACGTGTTAATCGAAAGAGCAGAAAAAGCAGCAGCCGAGTACGGAGTTGAAAATGCTAAGGTTTATGAAGATTTTCGAGAGTTACTTCAGAACGAAGAAATTGAAGTTGTGCATGTGCTTACACCAAACGATTCACACGCGGAAATTTCAATTGCAGCACTGGATGCAAGTAAGCATGTTATGTGTGAAAAACCTATGGCAAAGACGTCAGCAGAAGCCCGTCAAATGTTAGAGGCTGCGAAAAGATCTGGTAAGAAATTAACGATTGGCTATAATAATCGTTTCCGTCCAGATAGCCAACATTTACATAAACTATGTGAACGTGGTGACCTTGGAGAGGTTTATTATGCAAAAGCACACGCGATTCGTCGTCGTGCTGTCCCAACATGGGGAGTTTTTCTTGATGAAGAAAAGCAAGGAGGAGGACCATTAATCGATATTGGTACACATGCGCTTGACTTAACATTGTGGATGATGAATAACTATAAGCCAAAATCTGTTTTGGGGACAACTTACCATAAATTAAGTCAGAAGAAGGATGCTGCAAATGCATGGGGACCATGGGATCCTGAAAAATTCACAGTAGAAGATTCTGCATTTGGTTTTATTACGATGGAAAATGGCGCAACAATCGTATTAGAATCAAGCTGGGCATTGAACTCATTGGATGTTGATGAAGCAAAATGTTCACTTAGTGGTACAGAAGGCGGAGCTGATATGAAGGATGGATTAAGAATAAACGGCGAAGACTTTGGAAAACTTTATACGAACAAGGTTGAACTTGGAGCAGGCGGGGTAGCATTTTACGATGGGAAATCAGAATCTGATGCCGATTTAGAAGCCCGTCTATGGATTGATAATATCATTAACGACACAGAACCTGTTGTAAAACCAGAGCAGGCATTTGTCGTTACACAAATCTTAGAAGCAATCTATGAATCTGCAAAAACAGGGAAAGCTGTTTATTTTGAAGAACAATCTAGTCTTGTTTCAAATAAGTAACGCTCTTTACTGAAAAACTATTATTAAAAATCAAGCAACCATTTATGAAAGCAGGGATATAAATGGAAAAGGTTAGAGTTGGTTTAATAGGCACGGGTGGTATTTCACATTTGCATGTAAGTCAATTGGCAGAATTAGAGAATGCTACGATTGTAGCAGTCGCTGATCCAAATTCTATTAACAGAGATACATTAATTAATAGGTATAACCTTGAAAATATCACTAGCTTTGATGATCATCTTGACATGCTAGAAAACATCCCACTGGATGCGGTATTAATTTGTTCACCACATACCCTACATTTTCAACAAGTGGTAGATGCAATTAACCATAATTGTCATGTTTTGATTGAAAAACCGATGGCTTGTTCGCTAGAAGAGGCAGAACAACTAATCGACATGGCAAAAAAAGCGAACAAAGTACTGCAAGTATCTTATCAAAGACATTTTGAACCAGCATTTCTTTACATTCGTGAAGCGATTTCAAACGATGAAATTGGAAATCTTACATCTGTAACTGCTTCTTTATATCAGGATTGGAAACATTTAACCGTTGGAACGTGGAGGCAAAATCCTTCGTTATCTGGGGGCGGTATGCTCATGGATTCTGGGAGTCATATTATTGATGTGCTTTTATGGACCACTGGATTAAAACCAATCGAGGTTGAATCAAAACTGGAGCAGCATCATACCACAGTAGAGCAAGATTCATTTACATCGATTCGTTTTGAAAATAATGTTGTTGCAGGGCTAAATATTGTGGGGAATGCTCCATGTTGGCATGAAACATATGTTTTTTGTGGGGAAAAGGGAGCGATTTTTTATGATAATGGAAAGATGGTTCTTCGTCAGTTAGGAAAAGAACCAATAATCCCTAAACTACCTCAACAAACGACAAATTCAGATAAGAGTTTTATCGATTCAATTCTAGGGGTTCATGATGTAATGGTACCAGGAGATTTCGCAAAAGAAGTGGTAAGGCTAACGGAAAAAATTTATCAAGTTGCCGGATATAAACCAATTACTTCTATTAAATAAACGGCAATGTTCCGTTAAACTTACATTGTCAATATTAAAACGGTATAAACGAGATTTGGAGGTACGAATATGTCCAATACGATTAACATAGGAATTATTGGCAGTGGGGGTATTGCAGCTGCACATGTTAGAGCCTATAAGGAAATGCCTGATGTCAAAATTGTAGCTGTTGCTGATGTGATCCCAGGTAAAGCAGATCAATTTATTGAACAATTGGATTTAAAAGATG